>JAHIYU010000128.1 GCA_018814885.1 bacterium
CGCCGCCTCCGGTGACGATGCGCCCGCCCGCGCCGGTGAGGCCGCGGCGGCCGAACTCGATTTCGGCGACGACGTGCGCGCTTCGGCCGACTACCGCCGCGCGCTCTGCCGCGCGCTGGTCGCGCGCGCCGTGGGGGAGGTGCTGTCGTGAGGATCCGCTTCGAACTCAACGGCCAGGCAGCGATCTGGGAGGTCGGCGCCGGCGAGACACTGCTCGAGGCCCTGAGGCGCCACGAGATCACGAGCGTGAAGTACGGTTGCGACACCGCGTCCTGCGGAACCTGCACCGTCCTGCTGGACGGCAAGCCCGTACCCTCGTGCGCGGTGCCGGCCGGACGCGTGGACGGCCACGCCGTGCTCACCGTGGAAGGCGTGCCCGAGGAGGCGCGCCGCCTCGGCGAGGCGATGGCCAGGGAGGGGGCCGACCAGTGCGGCTTCTGCGGTCCCGGGCTGGTGATGTCGGTCGTGGCCATGCGACGCGAACTGGAAGATCCGGACGACGAGGCGATCAACGTCTACCTCGCCGGCAATCTCTGCCGCTGCTCCGGCTACACGAGCCAGACCCGGGCCATCCGCAGCTACCTGGAGGGAACGTCGTGAGCGAGATCGGCCGCAACCTCCCCAAGATCGACGGCGTGGGTCTGGTCATGGGACGGCCGGCCTTCACGGACGACCTGGCGCCCCGCGACGCGTTGATCGTCAAGGCCCTGCGCAGCCCCCACCCCTTCGCGCGCATCGCGTCGCTCGACACCGCCGCCGCCGAGGCCCTGCCCGGCGTGGCCTGCGTGCTGACCTGGCGCGACGTGCCGCGCGTGGCGGTCACGCGGGCGGGACAGGGGCACCCCGAGCCGTCGCCGCGCGACCGCTTCATCCTGGACGAGTTCGTGCGGCACGTGGGGGACGAGGTGGCGGTCGCGGCCGCCGCGACCGCGGCCCAGGCGGACGCCGCTCTGGCCGCGATCGAGGTGACGTACGAGCCGCTCGAGCCGGTCCTCGATTTCGAGTCGGCCGAGGGCCACGCCTCGGTGCTGCATCCGGAGCCGGAAGCCCACGAGAACTTTCCCATCGGCTTCGATCCCGCCCGCAACGTGGCCAGCGCCTACGCCATGCACGTCGAAGACGTGGACGCGATCGTGGCCGATGCCGAGGTCGTGCTGCGGCGCACCTACCGCACACAGGCCCAGCAGCACGTGGCCCTGGAGACGATGGCCTGCGCCACCTGGCTCGATCTGCACGGCCGGCTGAACGTGATCTCGTCCACGCAGACGCCCTGGCACGTCAGGCGCATCATGGCCCGGGCCCTGGACATGCCGGTCCGCGACATCCGCGTCAACAAGCCGCGCATCGGCGGCGGCTTCGGCGGCAAGCAGATGATCCACGGCGAGCTGCTCTGCGGCCTGGCGACCCTGCGCACCGGGCGTCCGGTCAAGATGGTCTACACGCGGCGCGAGGTCTTCGAGGCCACCAACACGCGCCATCCCATGCGTCTCGACATGACGATCGCCGCCCGTCGCGACGGGCGGCTGAGGGCGATCGACATGGCGGTGCTGTCGGATACCGGCGCCTACGGCGAGCATGCCCTGACGGTCTTCATGGTCGCCGGCGCCAAGACGCTGCCCCTGTACAACAAGGTCGAGGCGGTGCGCTTCGGCGGGAAGACGGTCTACACCAATCACGCCCCGGGAGGCGCCTTCCGCGGCTACGGGGCCGTCCAGGGCAACTTCGCCCTGGAGTCGGCGCTGTCCGAGCTGGCGGCGGAGCTGGGGATCGACCCCGTCCGCCTGCGCGAGATGAACATGATCGCCGAGGGGGAGACCTCGCCCATCTTCGCCATCATGGGCGAGGGGACAGAGGGCGTGGCCCAGACCATCGAGAGCTGCAAGCTGCCCGCGTGCATCGCGCGCGGCAAGGAGCTGATCGGCTGGGACGACAAGTTCCCCCGGCGCGTGGTCGGGCCGGACCGGGTGCGCGGCGTGGGCATGGCGCTGGCCATGCAGGGCTCGGGCATCCCGGGCATCGACATGGCCTCGGCCACGCTCAAGCTGAACGACTTCGGTTCGTTCAACCTGCTGATCGGCGCCACCGACCTGGGCACCGGCAGCGACACCGTCCTGGCCCAGATCGCCGCGGAGACGCTGGGCGTGGACTCGAACAGGATCATCGTCTACTCGTCCGACACCGACCGCACCCCCTTCGACACCGGCGCCTACGCTTCGAGCACCACCTACGTCTCAGGTCACGCCGTGCGCGAGACGGCGCTGAAGATGAGGGCGGCGCTGGTCGAGGCAGGCGCCCGGTCGCTGGGCTGCGAATCCGCCGACGCCGATTTCGACGGCGAGGCCGTGCACGGTCCGGACGGACGGATCACCCTCGACGACCTGTCCACCCGGCTGCTCTACAGCGAGCATCAGAAGCAGCTTTGCGTGACCGGCAGCCATCTCTGCGAGAAATCGCCGCCGCCCTACATGGCGGGCTTCGCCGAGGTGGAGGTGGACACCGCCACCGGCAAGGTCGATCTGATCGACTGCGTGGCGGTGGTGGACTGCGGACAGGCCATCAACCCCAACCTCGCGAAGGTGCAGGTGGAGGGCGGCCTGGCCCAGGGCGTCGGCCTGGCGCTGACCGAGGACGTGCGCTACGGCAAGCGCGGCAACCTGCTGACCAACACCCTGATGACCTACAAGATCCCCTCGCGCCAGGACCTGCCGAGCCTGCGCGTGGAGCTGGTCGAGAGCCACGAGCCCAGCGGTCCCTACGGCGCCAAGTCCGTGGGCGAGATCGGCATCGATACGCCGCCGGCGGCCATCGCCGACGCCGTCTTCAATGCCGTCGGCGTGAGGGTGCGCGACCTGCCCATCACCCCCGAGAAGGTGCTGGCGGCCCTGGCGGCGGCCCGCGAGGCGGGGTGATCTCTTCGTGAACGACATGGGCAGCGTGGGACATCCCCTGGAAAGACGCGACGCCTGGGACAAGGTGACCGGCCGCACGCGCTTCATCGCCGATCTGCCGCAGCCCGGCGCCTGGCACGGCGCGGCCCTGCGCTCGCCCGTGGCGCGCGGCCGACTGCGCGGCATCGCGCGCGATCCCGACTTCGACTGGTCGCGCGTCACCGTGATCACCGCCGCCGACCTGCCCGGTCCCAACGTCGTGGCCATGGTGCGCGAGGACCTGCCGCTGCTGGCTGACCCGGAGATCCAGTTCGCGACCCAGCCGCTGGCGCTGGTGGCCGCCCCCGACCGCGAGATCCTGGCCGGCGCGCTGGCGGCCCTGCACCCCGACATCGAGGCGCTGCCGCCGGTGCTGACGGTCGAGGCGGCGCTGGGCGGCGACACGATCGTCTGGGGCGAGGACAATCTCATCGCCGACTACCTGATCGAATGCGGCGATCTCGAAGCGGGGTTCGCGTCGGCCGAGCGGATCGTCGAGGGCGTCTACCGCACCGGCTACCAGGAGCACATCTACCTGGAGACCCAGGGCGTGATCGCCACGCCCCGCGCGGACGGCGGCGTGGAGATCCTCGGCTCGATGCAGTGCCCCTTCTACGTGCACAACGCCCTGGCCCGAGGTCTCGGCGTGGACCGCGACCGCGTCGTTGTGCGCCAGTCGCCCCCGGCGGCGCCTTCGGCGGTAAGGAGGACTATCCGTCGGTGATGGCCTTGCAGACGGCGGTGCTGGCCCTGCGCTGCGGCCATCCCGTGGCGATGATCTACGACCGGCACGAGGACATTGCCGTCACGACCAAGCGCCACCCGTCGGTGGTGCGCCACCGCACCGGCCTGCTGCGCGACGGCACGCTGGTCGCGGCGGACATCGACGTGATCATCGACGCCGGCGCCTTCGCCACCATGAGCCCCGTGGTGCTCTCGCGGGCCATCCTGCACGCGGCCGGGGCCTACCGCCTGCCGCACGCGCGCATCCGCGGCCGGGCGGTGGCCACCAACACGCCGCCCAACGGGGCGTTCCGCGGCTTCGGCGTGCCGCAATCGATCTTCGCCGCGGAGCGTCACCTGGACCGGGCGGCGCGCGAGCTCGGGCTGTCGCCGGTCGAGATCCGCCGGCGCAACCTGCTGCGTCCGGGCGACAGGTTCCCCTTCGGCCAGCGCCTC
>JAHIYU010000129.1 GCA_018814885.1 bacterium
GCGTCGACGGCCTGCCCCAGAGCGCCACCGGCCAGACGTCCCTGCTCAGCGGCGTGAACGCTCCGCGCGAGGTCGGCGGCCATGTGACCGGTTTCCCCACGCCGGCCCTGCGCGAGATCCTGCGCCGGCGGTCCGTCTTCGTACAGCTGCGCGACCGGGGCCGCGCCGGCATCTTCCTCAACGCCTTCCGCCCCGTCTTCTTCGAGCTGCCCCCGCAGATGCAGTGGCGCCTGTCGGCCACCACGGTGGCGCAGCTCGCCGCCGGGCTGCCGTTCTTCGGCCTGGACGACATCGCCGCCGGGCGCTCCATCTACCAGGAGTTCACCAACCGCGAGCTGATCGACAAGGGCTTCGACGTGCCTGAGATGACCCCGGCGGCGGCGGGCCGCGTCCTGGCCCGCAACGCCGCGCTGCGCGACTTCACCCTCTTCGAGTACTTCCAGACCGACCGCGCCGGGCACGGCCGGGACCGGGAGCGCTGCGAGGGCGAACTGACGAAGCTGGAGATGTTCCTGAACGCCCTGCTGGCCGACGTGGCCGGCGACACGCTCGTCCTGCTGACCAGCGACCACGGCAACCTGGAGGATCTCTCCACCCGCTCGCATACATGCAACCCCGTCCCGCTGATGGCGTGGGGGCCTGGGGCGGAGGGTTTCGCGGCGGGGTGCGGCGCCATCACCGATGTCGTGCCGGCGGTGATGGAAGTGCTGGGGGAGGATCGCGCGGGTTATCGTACCTGACGGGGGGCTTCTGTACTATGTTGGATCGACGCCGGAGCTTCCGTTCGAGAGCAAGGAATACCGTCCGATGAGATCTCCGCGCTTCAGGTTCTTCGTCGCGCCCGCGCTCGTCGCCTGCCTGCTGGCGTCGACGGGTTGCGGTTCCGGCGGCGACGGCGGCGACCCGGCGCGACAGGCCATCGACGCCGTCGTCGAGGTGACGAGCAGACAGAACATCATCATCATCCTGCTCGATGCGGCCGGCGCGAAGCACTTCAGCTTCTACGGCTACGACCGGGAGACCACTCCCTACCTGAGCGCGCTCGCCCGCGAGTCGGTCGTCTTCGAGAACGCCTACGCCCAGGCCAGCGGCACCATGCTGTCGGTGTTCTCCTACTTCACCTCGCGCTACCCCGTCTTCGGCGACGACGTGAACATCACCCGCGAGACGCTGCTGAAGATCCCCCCCGAGATGACGACGATGGCCGAGGTGATGGCCCGGCGCTACGACCACCGCCTGGGCTTCACCTGCAACACCTGGCTCAAGAGCGAGCTGGGCCACGGCCAGGGTTTCACCGAGTTCCATCACCTGTGGGACCTGCCCACGGAGCTGCTCCTGGCGGCGGACGAACGGGGCCCGGCGGACGTGCTGATGATCGCCCACACGCTGGAATGGATGAAGGAGCGGGCGCAGGACGGTTTCTTCGCCTATCTGCACTTCATGATCCCCCATTCGCCCTATCGGCCCCCGGAGCCGTTCTGCAGCCTCTTCACCCGGGGTCCCTGCGACAAGCGGCTCGGCAGCGTCGATTTCTTGAACGGCCTTCAGGGCACCCGCCCCGCGCCGGAACAGGCGGAGGACATCGAGGCGCTCTACGACGCCAGTCTGACGTTCATCGACTACGCGCTCGGCGCGATGATCCGAAAGATGCAGGCCGAGGGGGTCTGGGACGACACGATCTTCATCCTGATGTCCGATCACGGCGAGGCGTTCTGGGAGCACGGCACCCATCACGGCCACGGCGGCATCGCCTACGAGGAAGTGGTCCGCGTCCCCCTGGTCGTGCACATTCCCGGCCTGCCGGACCTGGCCGGACGCCGGATCGCCCAGCCCGTGGAACTCGTCGATCTCCTGCCCACCCTGATGGAGTTGCAGGGCATACCCCGGGACACCCTGCAGCTGGCCGGGCGCTCGCTGGTGCCGTTGCTGGCGGGCGTGCAATCCGCGGATGCCGGCCAGCCGCCCAGGATCTTCTCCCAGACCAACCGGCGGATTCCGCCCATCTTCGCCTGGTACGAAGGCGATCTCAAGCTGCTCTGGGAAGAGGGCGGCGAGGACCTGGAACTCTACGACCTCGGGACGGATCCCGGCGAACGCGTCAACCTGATCGGGACCGGCGACCACGATGACGTCGCCGGCCGTCTCTGGGCCGAGCTCAGATCGTTCCTGGCCCAGGGCGGCGCGCACGGGGCGGCGGCCGAGATCCTGCCCGTCGAGACCCTGGACGAGGCCAGCAGGCAGCGGCTGCGGTCGCTGGGCTACATCGATTGAGACAGGTCCCGGGGGTCGCGAGGCCGAGTCCGTGAGAGTCGTGCGAGATCATGAATGCGGAGAGCCCCGGTCGCGACCGGGGCTCTCTGTCTCAGGTCGAACCGTATCGATCCGTGACTCAACGGTACAGGGTCTTCACATCGCCGAGGCTCATCACCTCGTTGGCGATGGCGTCCAGGCCCTGGAAGTCCATCTCGTAGGTTCCGCAGCTTCCGCCACCCCAGGAGTCGATGACCAGGTAGACGATCTGCTCCGATCCTGTTGTGTTGGTGTAGCTGATGACCTCGGGGTCGCCCGTGAAAGTGTCGTCGATATAGGCCAGGCAGGTGAACAGGCCGCCCGCGGCGGAGCATTCGGCCAGGACCCACAGGGCGCCGTCGGCGGTGTTGGTCACCGTTGCGGTGAACGAGCCGCCGGCCGCCACCAGGACACCGTAGTAATCCTCGAGGCCGTACTCGGTGTAGTAGTCGCAATCCAGGTCGAAGATCAGGTTCTGTCCGTCGCAGGTGTCGCCGTAGAACATGCCGGTGCCTTCGGCGTCTTCCACCAGGCTGCAGAAATCGACGGGCGGGACCACGTAACCCGTGCCGTCGTCGACCATGACGGCGTCGATGTAGTGGGCGTCGCCGTCCTGGCCCTCGTAGCGGAAGGTGATCGTGACGGTCGTGCCGTCGTAGGCCGACAGGTCGATGAAGTACTTGTCGTAGACCATGTAGCCGACGGTCACGGACGAGTCGAAGTCGAAGACCGTGGTGCCGTCGATCTCGACGGTCTCGGCGACGAACAGGTCCCAGGACTGGCCGATGCTGCCGGCCATCCAGAAGCTGAGGACGTACTCGCCGCCCGCCACGTCGACGTACTGGCTGAATTCGAGGGTCTCGTTGGAGGGATTGTAGGTATCCCAGTGGATGTAGGCTTCATACGAGCCCTCGATCGGTCCGTAGCTCTGCTGTTCCCAGGTGTAGGTGGTGTTGAAGATGCCCTGGGTCCAGCCCACGGGCGGGAAGGCGCCCTCGAAGCCCTCGAACATGGCCCGGCTGGTGAACGCCGACCCATGCCGAACGCTCGGCGGCTGATAGAGCTTGCTGTGCGTGCCGGGCTGCGGCGACTTGTCGATCGCGAGCGCCAGGCTGGAGAACAGCAGGAGTGTGAGAGCGAGAATCGCCGTTGTTTTGAGTCGCATACCGTACCCCCCCTTGATAATTGGATGGCGCATGTCTCCTGTGGATCGCGCCGGATACGAACTGCGGGGATGCCCTGCCGAGGACCCATCGGATCTTGACTCGGCAGATGTTGCATCCTCAGTTTTTAACCTATCATATTCAAAATCGACAGGAAACAACTTATTTATTACCGCATGATAATTTGAATTAAAGGCATGCGCATCATCGAATTACAGGATCATTTCGTCGAAATAATCATCATCGTAAAAAAACAGAACTCATCGGCAAAAGATGCAGCCAGCGCACAAGCGGCCCTGACGGACACATGGTCTGGCCGGTCGCCGCGATTTCTCGCAGAGCATGTGCGGCAACCGGCCAGACCATGCGTCCGCCGTCTCAGGGACGTCTGCCCTCCAGGTAGAACACCTCGAAGACCTTTTCGTGGAAGATGGGTCCGTGCCCGAAGTAGCCGTCCTCGCCGAAGAGTTCGCCGTGGTCCGACATGATCATGAACCAGGTGTTGGCGGGGCACCGCGACATGAACGCGCCGACCACCGCGTCGAGATGCTCCACGCAGACGATCTGCTTCTCGTAGAAGGCCTTGAACTGCTCGGGCGTGAAGAAGTCGTCCTGCTTGCGGTCCTCCAGGAACTCGGATGGATTCTTCAGGAAGTCGTCCAGATGCTTGAAGACGCCGTGCACGCCGCTGATGTGGGGCAGGTCGTCCGCCGTCTCGCCGGGCAACAGGTAGGGGTAGTGGGTCTCGCCGGTATTGATGAAGAAGAACGAGGGCTGGTCCGCGCGGAACCGCAGCTCCTGGAGGATGCGGCCCAGGTCGTTGTGGCTGGGCGCCAGCTCGTATTTGTCGAAATGCGCCGACAGGCTGGTCATGGGATTGAGCACCGGCAGGCTGACCCAGCCCTCGCACCAGTAACCCTGCTGCTTGAGGAAATAGGGCAGGGAGAGCTGCGGAACGAACTTGCCGAACTCGACCGCGGGCATGTTGAGGCGTGCGCTCCACAGGGCGAACTCGTCGCGGTAGACGTTGCTGGCGAAGACGCCCCTGGGACTCCGGTGGGGGATCATGCCCATCAAGAAGGTGTAGTGACTGGGGCTGGTCCAGCTGGCATAGCTGTAGCGACGCTCCGCCGCCGCGATGCGGTCCAGGTTCGGCGTCCGGGCCGCGCAGTAAGCATCCCACCGGCAGCTGTCGAAGACGATCATCACGATGTTGTTCAACTTGCCGTCGCCCTTGAACACATCCTTCATCTTGCTGATCAGTCCAGCCATTTGTCTTCTCTCCCGTGTCGAGCCTTCCGATCGTCCCGTCCGCGTCGCCGGGTGGATCGGTCGTGCCGGTTTCGTCCTCTACAGCGCCGCGTCGAGGGCTTCCTTGAGGGCGATCTTGGGTTGTGTGCCTACCAGGGAGGCGTGGGGCGCGCCGTCCTTGAAGATCATGACCGTGGGTATGCTGCGGATGCTGAACTTCATGGCCAGGTCCTGGTTGTCGTCGACGTTCACCTTGGCGACCTTGGCCTTGCCGTCGTATTCGCGGGCCAGCTCCTCGATGATGGGCGTGAGCAGCTTGCAGGGGCCGCACCAGGGGGCCCAGAAATCGACCAGCACCGGCACGGCGCTCTCGAGCACCTGACTCTGGAAGTCGGCGCTTTCCAACTTGATGGGTTCGGACATCGCATTCTCCTTCTTGGTGATCGATAGGTGCCGGGGTCGTCGCCGGTGATCTGCAAGCCTTCCGCGCGTTTTTATAGCTGTGATCAAAATAATCGCCCCAACGTCCCTTGACAATGTAAGCTTTGCACAAACGTGATCACGGGAAAAGAAGGGTGGAGGCCACGGTGCCGGGGGAGGCGTGATGTCGAGCAAGCGGAACTGGCTGACGGGGTGCGGCCTCGGCTGCCTGGTCATCCTGGCGATCGTCGCGGTCGGCGGGGTGGTGATGTTCCGGACGGGCAAGCAGGTCGTCGCGAGTCTCGACGAGGTAAGCGTGAGCCAGCGCGAGCTGACCAGCCAGTTCGGTGGACTGCGCAACTACGTCCCGCCCGCCGACGGACGCCTCGATCCGGGTCGGCTCGAGACCTTCTTGCGCATCCAGGAAGCCATCGCCGCCGTGGGCTCGAAGCTGGCTTCGCACGGCGAGACCTTGCGAAGCATGGAAGAGAACAGTTCCTTCAAACCGGGCATGTTCCTCCAGGGCTTCAAGAGCGTCATCGGCCTGGGCAAGTCGGTGGCTGGCTACCTGTCACAACGCAACGAAGCCCTGCTGCGGGAAGGCATGGGCCTCGGCGAATACTCCTACCTCTACGTGACCGCCTACCACTCGTGGCTGGGGCACGATCTGGAGCCGGTCTTCAGTACCCACGATCAAGAGGACATGGGCCCACGCATCGGGCGCCTGCATGGTCATTTCAAGGCCTGGCTCCGCGCCCAGCGGGACGCGGCCGCTGCGGTGGGGGGCGATCCGCAATGGCTGCAAACCCTCGACGACGAGATCCTGGCGCTGTCCCTGTCGGATCTGCGCGTCCCCTGGCGCGAGGGATTGCCCGGGAGGACCGCGGCCGCCCTCGAACCCTTCAGGTCCCGGATCGAAGCGACCTATCTGCCGCTGGGGCCGCTACTCTGCATCGGGGCGGACGAGCCCGGGGACGGCTTCGATTTCCAGATCCAATGAGCGGCTTTGCCGGCGGGGGGCGCACGGCGCTCGGAAGTGCGTCAGGTCCCGTCAGGCGGACCGGTCGTCGCCCGCGGGCGGGCGGTCCCGCTTCCTGCGCCGCACGGCCTCGCGCAGGATGAACTCGATCTGACCGTTGACGCTCCGGAAATCCTGCTCGGCCCAGCGCCGGAGCTCCTCGTAGAGCTCCGGGCCGATGCGCAGGGGGAAGGATTTACGGGCGGCCATGGCGTCAGGCCCTCCCGGGCCGGTCGTGCTTCTCGCGGGCCCGGGCCACGGCCCGCGCTAGCTCGTCCGGCTCCGGGTCGCTGACCATGATCGGGATCCCCCGGTTCCTGTTGATGACGACACCCCCCGCACCGGTCATCTGGAAGCGTCCCTGGAAGGGCTTGATCTGCGCCGCGAAGCGCTGGATGCCCTTGGCCCGGTATGGCTCGCACGACCGGATGTCCCCGATCCTGACTGTCTTGCGGGGGACACCCAGCAGGCAGGCGATGCGCAGGTGCTCTCGTGTGACCGTCACCGTCATGAAGCAGAGCGGGAGCATCACGAGCAGGATCGCCGGGTAGACCCAGATCGGAGCTTCCGCGGTCCTGTTCGTCGCGATGAACGTGAAGAAGACCGTCATCACCACGATCATCCCGATCACCCACCACGCGACTTGCCGCGACTGGTAGAGGGGTGTCATTCAGGCTCCTTACTGGTACAGCGTGCCGGTATTGACCACGGGCTGGGCCGAATGCTCGCTGCAGAGCACCACCATCAGGTTAGACACCATGGTGGCCTTCATCGCTTCGTCCAGTACGACGATGGATTTCTTGTTCAGCTCCTCGAGCGCCAGCTCGACCATGCCCACCGCACCGGCCACGATCTGCTGGCGGGCGGCCACCACGGCGCTGGCCTGTTGACGCTGCAGCATGGCGCCGGCGATCTCGGGCGCGTAGGCCAGATGGCTCAGACGCGCCTCGATCACCTTCACGCCCGCCCGGTCCAGCCGTTCCTGCAGCTCCTTCTCCAGCCGCTCGTTCAGCTCGTCGGTGGTGCCGCGCAGTGTGAGCTGATCCTCCGGGCCGTCATAGGGGTAGGCGCTGGCCAGGCGCCGGACGGCGGCCTCGCTCTGTGTCGTCACGTACTCCGCGTAGTCGTCCACCTCGAAGAGGGCCTCCGCCGTTTCGACCACGCGCCACACGACCACCGCGGCGATCTCGATGGGATTGCCCGTGAGGTCGTTGACCTTGATCTTCTCGCCGTTGAGGTTCCGGGCCCGCAGGGAGATCTTGAGCTTCGTCATGAAGGGATTGGCCCAGCAGAAACCGTTCTGCTTGACGGTGCCCTTGTAGTCGCCGAAGAGCAGCAGGGCCGCGGCCTCGTTGGGGTTCACCACGAAGAAGCCCACCAGCAGGATGATGTCGGCAACGAAGGCGACGATGGCGACGATCAGCTTCCAGACCGTCTCGGTGGCGATGGCATTCACGAACAGCCAGATCGCGCCGCCCATCAGCAGGATCAGCAGGGGCAGGAAAAGCCAGCCCGAAGCGACCGATAGTGATTTTTCCTTGTGCATCAGCACATCCTCCGCGTTGCAGGACCCTGGTCCCCGTTGTGTGATGTTAGAATGATATCACATTGAGATCATACGCGCAAGCACGAAAACTGTTGCACGAAAATGGCCCGGCACGGGCCGGGCCATTTCTCCGCTCGAAGATCGATCCGCCGCGACTATGCGCTTTCCTTCTCCGCCCAGACCGTGATGGTCTGCAGGATGGTCCGCGTGGCCAGCTCCATGTCCTTGGCGCAGATCCACTCGGTGTAGCTGTGGAAGCTCTGCTCGCCCGTGAAGAGGTTGGGCGTTGGCAGGCCGCGCGCCGAGAGGTTGGAGCCGTCCGTGCCGCCGCGGATGGCGCTGAGCTTGGGCTTCAGCCCCACGCGCCGGATGGCCTCCGTGGCATAGTCCACGGCGCGGGGCTCCTTCTCCAGGTCGTACTTCATGTTGCGGTAGTATTCCTTGATCTCCATGGCGAAGGAGCTGCCGGGCCACGCGGCGCAGGCCTTGGCGGCCAGTTTGCGGATCCTGTCGACCTTGGGCTCGAGCTCCTTCACGTCGAAGTCCCGGACCAGGATGTTGACGGTCACCTTGCTGGTGTTTCCCTCGATGTTGATCGGATGGAGATAGCCCTGCTTGCCCTCGGTGGTCTCGGGGGCCATGTCGCGCGGCAGCAGCGTGACGAACTCGGCGGCGACCTTCACCGCGGGGACCATCTTGTCCTTGGCGTAGCCGGGATGGATGTCGCGGCCGGTGAACGTCACCACGGCGGTGTCGGCGCAGTAGGTCTCGTTCTCGATGTCGCCGCGCTGTCCCCCGTCCATGGTGTAGGCCACCGTGGCGCCGAACTTCTCCACGTCGAAATGCAGGACGCCCTTGCCGATCTCCTCGTCGGGCGTGAAGGCCACTTTTACCGTTCCGTGCTCGAAGTCGGGGTTCTCGACCATGCGCGTCAGCGCCTCCATGATCTCGGCGATGCCCGCCTTGTCGTCGGCGCCGAGCAGCGTGGTGCCGTCGGAGGTGATGATGGTCTCGCCCAGGCACTGCTCGAGATAGGGATTCTCCGACGCCGGGATGACTACGTCGTTTTCGGGCAAACGGATGTCGCCGCCCTGGTAGTTCTCGTGGAAGAGGGGATTGACGTTCTTGCCCGACACCTCGGGGTAGGTGTCCATGTGCGAGATGAAGGCGATGACTGGCACCCGCTCCAGGGAAGGTTCGTTGGCCGGCAGGGTCGCCGTGACATAGCCGTGCTTGTCCATGGCGGCGTCGGTCAGGCCCAGGTCCTGGAGTTCCTGCACCAGTACCCGCGCGAGATTGAGCTGGCAGGCCGACGAGGGGTAGGTCTCGGAGCCTTCCTGGGCCTGCGTGTTGATCCTGGCGTACTTGACGAAACGCTCGGTGAGCGTGGGGAAGATCGTGTCGGCCTTGCGTGAGAGCATGGGCTGTCTCCTTGGGGACGGGTCATCCTGGTCTCGATTTCTGATCCGCGGTGGCGGTTCGATACAGGGCTAAGGTATTTCCTGTCCACGCATCAGGCAAGTGAATCGGCCGAATGGGGGTGATCGCGGCGCAGGTCCGGTTGGTCGCCGCCGGAACGGATGCCGATCCCGCGCAGGTAACCGCAGGGGGTGTCCGGGGACGACCGGCAACGCGGCCAACAGTTCCTTGTAACCTCTCGCCGGCGATGGTAGTTTTCCCGGGTCTGTCCAAGACATCCATGCCGGGGGCACGCACGCC
This sequence comes from bacterium, assembly GCA_018814885.1. Taxonomy (NCBI): domain Bacteria; species bacterium. The sequence continues at coordinate 9,407 of JAHIYU010000129.1, forward strand.
GCTGCGGCACCGCCCAGGCCTGATGGACTCGAACCCGGAGGTTTCCATGGACGTCACTGGCAAGGCCACAAGCCTACCGGAGAATGCGTACCGCAAGCTCAAGCCCGGCGAGGAGTTCGTCCCGGTCATACCGGCGAGCAGGATCGTGCCGGAGCTCACGGGATACTCCCTCTTCTGGGGACTGTTCTACGCGGTGCTCTTCTCGGCGGCTTGCGCCTATCTCGGACTGAAAATCGGCCAGGTCTTCGAGGCCGCGATCCCCATCACGATCCTGGCCATCGGCCTGTCCAGCGCGCTGGGCAAGAAGGACAGTCTGCAGCAGAACGTGCTGATCCAGTCGATCGGCTCGGCGTCGGGCGTGGTGGTGGCGGGCGCCATCTTCACGGTCCCGGGCCTGTACATCCTGGGCCTGGACGATCAGGCGGGCTTCTTCCGCATCTTCATGGCCTCGCTGCTCGGCGGTTTCCTCGGCATACTCTTCCTGATCCCCTTCCGTCGTTACTTCGTCAAGGACATGCACGGCGAATTCCCGTTCCCGGAGGCGACGGCCAGCACGGAGGTGCTGATGGCCGGCGAGGCGGGCGGCGAGCAGGCCAAGGTGCTGATCCAGGCCGGCCTGATCGGCGGCATCTACAACTTCCTCAACGGCACCTTCGGGCTGTGGCGCGAGAACTTCACGACCACGACCTTCGCCTGGGGGCAGAAGCTGGGCCAGTCCGTCAAGCTGGAGTTCCGTATGCTGGTCGATGCGGCCGTCATCGGCCTGGGCTACATCGTGGGCCTGCGTTACGCCCTGATCATCGCCTCGGGCTCGTTCATGGCCTGGTGGGTGATCGTGCCGGCCTTCGGCTTCATCGGCAAGGAATTCGGCGTCACGGAACTGCAGACCATGGCGCCGGCCGACATTTTCACCGACTACGTGCGCCACATCGGCATCGGCACGATCGCCATGGCCGGCATGCTGGGCGTCTGGAAGTCCCGCGCCATCATCTGGGGCGCCTTCCAGCTCGCCCTGAACGAGATCAGGGGCGGCGTCTCGGTCGAGGGCGGCGGCGAACGCACCCAGCGCGATCTGCCCATGAAGTGGGTCTCGACGCTGACGGTCCTGTCGATCCTCGCGGTCTTCCTCTTCTTCTGGATGGGCGTCACGCACAAGCTGAGCTGGGCGGTCGCCGGCCTGCTGATCGTGACCGTCATCGCCTTCCTGTTCACGACCGTGGCCGCCAGGGCCATCGCCATCGTCGGCACCAACCCGGTGTCCGGCATGACGCTGATGACCCTGATCATCTCCTCGGTGATCCTCAAGTGGGTCGGTCTGGAGGGCAACAACGGCATCGTGGCGGCCCTGCTCATCGGCGGCGTGGTCTGCACGGCCCTGAGCATGAGCGGCGGCTTCATCAGCGACCTGAAGATCGGTTACTGGCTGGGCACCACGCCGGCGGTCCAGCAGCGCTGGAAGTTCCTGGGCACCCTGTTCGCCGCGGCGTCGGTGGCGGGCGTGATCATGCTGCTGAACAACGTCTACGGCTTCGGCGCCGGCAGCCAGCTCGAGGCCCCGCAGGCCAGCGCCATGGCCGCGGTCATCCAGCCCCTGATGACCGGCGAGCCCGCGCCCTGGATGCTCTACATGGGCGGCGTCTTCATGGCCCTGGTGCTGGACTGGGTCGGCGTGCCAGCCCTGGCCTTCGCCCTGGGCATGTACCTGCCCCTGCACCTGAACACCCCCATCCTCGCCGGCGGCCTGGTGGCCTACTTCTCCACCCGCGCCCGTACCGAAGAGGTCGCCACCAAGCGCAAGGAACGCGGCACGCTCATCGCGTCCGGTTTCGTCGCCGGCGGCGCCATCATGGGCGTGGTCAGCGCCTTCGTGCTCTTCATCGGCCGGTGGTTGGCCGGGGGGCAGACCATCGACATCTTCGGCTGGCAGCCCTTCTCCTGGGGCCCCTGGTCCAAGCTCCTGCACGACGGCACCCGGGTGGAGGCCTCCGACTGGTCGGTCATCCACTCCATCGGCACCCACGGCTGGGTGGAGGAGAATCCGGCGTCGGCCCTGCTGGCCCTGCTCCTTTTCATCGGGCTGTGCGTCTACATGAATTACGCCGCCAGGAGCGCGGCCCGGGAATAGCAACCGATAGATCGTCGAGCGAGGGGCGGCCGGCCGGCCGCCCCTTTTTCGATGGGAGCTGCCCGCCGCCATGCAGGATGTCGTGCGCGAGGCCGAAGATCCCCGCCCAGATGTGGAAGGCCATGCCCGGAAACGGCACTTACGCACGCGCCGGGATGTAGAAGCGCGCCAGGTTCTCCGGGCGCGCAGGAGACCGGGCCCCGAACGTGACCCGCGCCTCGCGGATTTGCTCGCCCCGCACGTCCGGGGGCTTGGCCGTGGCAACCCGTCGAGGCATATGTTACCGTTCCGGTGCCGCGCAGCCCTGCCCGCGGCGTGAACGTGATCGAACGGGAGGTTGTCCATGACACAATTCGTTGATGGCCTGCGCCGACCCGGTGCCGCCGCTTGGCTCGTCCTGTTGCTGGTGGCCGGCTGCGGCGGATCCGGGGGGCCGGTGCAGATCGCTTCCTTCCCCCTGGATGACGCGGAGGGTCTCCTGGGCGTCGGCGAGAACGTCGGGATCGACGCCGGCCAGAGCGTGGACGGCGGCGGTTCCCTGCACGTCTTCTCCAACGGCAAGACGCTAGTCAATCTCCACGAGTTCACGCCCGGGAGAATCGAGGGAGACGACCTGATCCTGAGCGCCGACATGAAGAGCGAGATGCTCGGCGGGGACACCTTCCTCGATCTGTGGATCTTCACCGCGGACGCGGCGCCGCGCTGGATACGCAGGCTGTGCAAGGATATCGGCCGCACGAAGGACTGGCAGGCAGTCGAGGTCAGGATGCCCCTGCTGCCGGGCGAAGCGCCGCAGAAGATGCGCACCGCGGTGTATCTCGAGGGCAAGGGCCACCTCTGGATCGACGATCTGCGAATCATCGCGGTGCACGCGCAGGACGCCGCCGCGCAGGAGTGACCGATGCGCCAGGTCTGGATCACCCGCACGGGAGAGCCCGAAGTGATGGAGGTGCGCGAATCCACCGACCCGTCGCCCGGGCCCGGAACGGTCCGCGTGCGGGCGGCGGCGGCCGGCGTCAACTTCGCCGACGTGATGATCCGTATCGGACTCTACCCGGACGCGCCGCGTCTGCCCATGGTGCCCGGCTACGAGATCGCCGGGGTCGTCGATGCCGTGGGCGAGGGCGTCTCCGAATCCCGATTGGGCGAACACGTCCTGGCCTTGTGCGGTTTCGGCGGGTACAGCGACGTGGTCTGCGTGCCGTCGCGACACACCTACCGTCTGCCCGACGGCCTGTCGCTGGCCGCCGCGGCGGCGCTGCCCGTGAACTACCTCACCGCCTACCAGATGCTGGAGGTCATGGCGCCGCCCCGCGAGGGGGAGACCGTCCTGGTCCACGGCGCCGCCGGCGGGGTGGGGCTGGCCGCTGTACAGCTGTCGCGCTTGCGCGGCGCACGCGTCCTGGGCAGCGCCTCGCCGGCCAAGCATGATTTCCTGCGGGAGCGGGGCGTCGACTTCTGTCTCGATTCGCGGCAGCGGCATTTCGCGGCCGAAGTGCGCGCCGCCACCGGCGGCCGCGGCGTGGATATCGCCCTGGAACCCCGGCACGGCCGCTGGATACGCGAGAGCTACGAGGCCCTCGCCCCGGCCGGGCGCCTGGTGCTCTTCGGCTTCGCCGACGCCGCCCGATCGAAGCGCGGCGGCAGGCTCGACGTCCTGCGCACGCTCGCCGGCGTGCCCTGGCTGGGGCTGAATCCCATCCGGCTGATGAACGACAACAAGGGCGTGCTGGGCGTGAACCTGGGCCGCATGTGGGGCGAGCAGGAGAGGGTGGCCGCCTGGATGAACCGTCTGCTCGCGTGGGCCGGCGAGGGGCGGATACGACCGCACGTCGACCGCACGTTCCCGCTGACCGACGCCGCCAGCGCCCATCACTACCTGCAGGATCGGCGCAACCGCGGCAAGGTGCTGCTGGTCGACGAGGCGGCCGTGGCCGCGGGTCTGGTCGCCGCGGTGCCGGGGGAGGAGCCGGAGTGAAGATCTCGGCCTGCCTCATCACCCTGAATGCGGCCGCGACCCTCGACGCCTGCCTGGCGTCCCTGGATTTCGCCGACGAGATCCTGGTGCGGGACCAGGGCTCCACGGACGAGACCCTCTCCATCTGCGCCCGGTACGGGGCGAGAGTCGTCCACGGCGAGTGGCTGGGTTTCGGACCGACCAAGGCGGCGGCGACGGCGGCGGCGCGCAACCGTTGGGTCCTGAGCATCGACGCCGACGAGCGGATCACTCCCGAGCTGCGCGAGGCGATCCGCGCCTTGCCTGACGAACCGGCCCCGGCCGCCTACGCGGTGAACCGTCTCTCGCGCTTTCTGGGCCGCTGGATGCGGCACGGCGGCTGGCATCCCGATTGGGTGGTCCGCCTGTTCGACCGCGAGCGGGCCGCCTTCAACGCGCAGAGCGTCCACGAGAGCGTCGTGACGGAGGATCGGGTCGAGCGCCTGGAAGGGCTGCTGCTGCACGAAGCCTACGACGACCTGCACCAGTGGCTCCGGAAGCAGAATCTCTACGGCTCCCTCGCCGCCGAAGAGGCCGTCGCCCGAGGCGAACGAGGTTCGCTGGCGTGCGCCGTCGTCAGGGGGCACCTGGCCTTCGCGCGCACCTACCTGCTGCAGCAGGGCTGGCGCGAAGGCGCACACGGGCTGGCTCTCTGCCAGTTGACTGCTTTCGCCACCTATCTCAAGCACCTGAAGATCTGGCTCGCGGCGCGAGCCCGGGAGGACAGGCATACATGAGAACCACTTTGTTGTTCTTCACCCTGTTGGTCGCCCTGTTCGCGGTCGCGGTTCCCGCGTCGACCCAGCCTTCCGGCACCCCCGCCGATCAGCTGGCGGAGATCGATGCCATCATCAAGGCAGCCAAGGATCTGGGCGCTGACAAGCGCTGCCCGGTCTTCTACGAAGCGGCCGCGGCGGCCTACAGGTCAGTCGAGAACATGATCATGGGCGATCCCCCCGACGCCTCAGGCCGGGCCGGCGCCGCCCTGCGGGAGGCGCGCGTCCACGCCCAGCGGCTGCTCTCCCGTGCCCGTTTCATCCAGGAACTGCGCGACGAACGTCACGGCTGGGAAGCGGCGGCGGAAAGCTACGACCGGCTCGTGGGCAGCGTGGCGACAGTCTCCGAGCTCGCACTGGACCCGGTCCTGACCGGCCCCGACGCGGGCCGCGCCCTGGTCGGCGCTCTCGACCGGCGCCTGCGCGCCCTGCGCACGCGTTGCGACTCCCTGGAGGCCGTCAACCGCGGACAGCAGGTCTGGGTGAGCGCGGAGCGTGCGTCGCGGGACTCGACCATAGCGGATCTCAGCGCCGAGGTGACCGAGCTGCGTCATCGGCTCTGGGAGATGGAATTGCGGGCCGGCGTCGCCGAGGCCGACCGTTCGGCCGCCGAGGATCAGGTGCGCCTCGCGCGCGAACGCGAGACGCTCGTCAAGAGTCTGGGCGAGCTTTTCACGGACGACGAGGGCGAGGTGAGGTTGACTCCCGAGGGCAACGTGCACGTGCGGCTGGTCGGCCTGAAGTTCGCCTCGGGCAGCGCCTGGCTCAATCCCAGGTACGACCCGCTGCTGGACAAGCTGGCCGAGGTGATCGCCAAGTTTCCGCGGGCGCCGGTCAGGGTGGAGGGCCATACGGACGATTCCGGGCCGCGGGAGGGCAACCTGCTCCTGAGCGAATCCCGCGCCAGGGCCGTGGCCGGCGCCCTGGCCGAGAAGCTGCAGCGGCCAGCGGACGCCTTCGCGGTGGCCGGTCTCGGGCCGGATCGCCCCGTAGCGGCCAACAGCACGCCCGACGGGCGCGCGCGCAACCGGCGCATCGAGGTCTTGATCGAGGCCGGCAAGACCCAGTAGCGGGGAACGAGACGTGAACCTGGAACGACCGACCCGAAACGCCGAAGAAGGACTGGCTGCCGGTCTGCTCATCGTCGGCGCCATGATCGCCCTGGTGTCCTTCCTGCACTACAACACCGCGGTGCACATCCACGAGGCGCACGGCATCTTCCGCCGGCTCTATTACTTCCCCATCGTCGTGGCGGCGCTGCGCTGGGGCTGGCGGGGCGGTCTCGGCGCCGCCGCGCTGATCTGCGCCCTCTACATCCCCCACGCCTTCGGCTACATCGGTTTCGATCCGGCGGCGACCTTCGAGAAGGTGCTGGAGATGGTCCTCTACCTGGCCATCGGCATGCTGACGGGACTGCTGGCCGATCGCCGGCGTCGCGCCCTGCGCGCCGAGGCTGCGGCGGCGGACGGCCTGCGGCTCGCACTCGCGGACAAGGCCGCCATGGAAGCGGAACTGGTGCGGTCGGTCCGGCTGGCCGCGGTGGGCCGTCTCTCGGCCGGTCTCGCCCACGAGATCCGCAATCCCCTGGCCTCGATCAAGGGCGCCTCGGACATCCTCGCCGACGACGTGCCCGCGGGCGATCCCAAGGCCCGTCTCTTCGAGATCCTCCAGGGAGAATCGGCCCGGCTCGACGGTGTCCTGACCCGTTTCCTGGACTACGCGCGCCCGCGAGAGACGCGACGCGATCCCGTCGACCTGGCGGCGGAGACAGCCGAAGTGCTCGAGCTGCTGCGACACGAACCCGTCTCCGCGCGGCTGTCGCTATCGGCGCCCGACGGCTGCGGGACCGTCATTCGCGGCGATCGGGAACGCCTGCGCCAGCTGCTGCTCAACCTGGTGATCAACGCGAGCCAGGCCGCCGCCGGCGGCCGCGTGCAGGTCTCGCTATCCCGCCGCAACGGCCGTATGCTGCTGGACGTAGTCGATGACGGGCCCGGCTTCGCCCCCGAGGCCCTGCAACAGCTCGGCACGCCGTTCTTCTCGACACGGGAGGGCGGGACAGGGCTCGGGCTGGCCGTCTGCCTGCGGATAGCCGAGGATCACGGCGGCACCCTGACCGCCGCCAACGTTCCCGGCGGCGGCGCGCGGGTCACGGTCGAGCTTCCGGCGGACGAAGGGGAGGGCTGATGGCGCGGATCCTGCTGATCGACGACGACCTCAGCCTGCGCGATGTCGTGAGCTTCATCCTCGGCGGCGCCGGTTACGCGGTCACGACCGCCACCGACGGCGACGCCGGGGTGGCCGCCTTCGACGCGGATCCGCCCGACCTGGTGCTGACCGACCTGAAGATGCCCGGACGCGACGGCATGGCGGTACTGCGCCACGTCCGCGAAGCGGCCCCCGGCGTGCCCGTGATCATGTTCACCGCCTACGGCACCGTCGAGCAGGCGGTCGAGGCCATGCAGATGGGGGCGTTCACCTACCTGCTGAAACCATTCAACCGGGACGAGCTGCGCCTGACGGTGGAGCGGGCCCTGCGCTCGCGCGAGCTGGAGGCGGACAACAGCCGGCTGCGGCGCGCCCTGCGCGAACGTCCTGGCGGCCCGTCGTTCCTGTTCGCCTCGCACGCCATGGAGACCCTGGTCGCGCGCATCGGCCAGGTGGCGGCGGCCGACGTGAACGTGCTGATCATGGGCGAGAGCGGCGTGGGCAAGGAACTGGTCGCCCGCGCCCTGCACGACCAGTCGCCGCGCGCGGAGGGGCCTTTCGTGGCGGTCAACTGCGGCGCCATCCCCGGGAACCTGGTCGAATCCGAGCTCTTTGGCCATGTGCGCGGCGCCTTCACCGGAGCGCACCGCGACGCCAGGGGCCGTCTGAGGGCGGCCGACGGCGGCACCCTCTTCCTGGACGAGATCGGCGAGCTGCCCACCGCGATCCAGGCCAAACTGCTGCGGTCGCTGGAGACCTGCACCGTCGATCCGGTAGGCGGCGACGGGCCTGTGCCGGCCGACTTCCGCCTGGTCTGCGCGACCAACGTGGATCTGGTGGCGGCGGTGGCGGCCGGCGCGTTCCGCGAGGACCTGTACTATCGCCTGAACGTGGTGCCCCTGCGCGTGCCGCCGCTGCGCGAGCGTGCAGAGGACATACCGCTGCTGTGGGACCACTTCACCGAACTGCACGCGGGCATCCGCCTGCCGAGCACGCCGGGCCTGCTGGCGGAATTGGCGCGCCGCCCTTGGCCGGGCAACGTGCGCGAGTTGAAGAACCTCAACCAGCGCCTGGTCATCCTGCGCGAAAGCGACGGGCTCGACGCCACGGACCTGGCGCGCAGCGGCGAGCCGGCGGCCTCGCCGTCCGGCGGCCTGCCGCTGGGGCCCTTTCCCGCGGACGGTCTCTCGCTGATCGAGCTGGAGAAGGAAGTGATCCGGCGCGCCCTGGTGCTCAACGACGGCAACAAGTCCCGCACCGCGCTCTATCTGGGCGTGCCGCGACACGTGCTCGTCTACAGGATCGAGAAGTATGGACTGTAACGGCTCAGGCGCCGGCCTTGCGTGAGGCCGGCGAAGGCGAGGCCCGTCCCGGCCGCGGGTTCTCCTTGAGGATGTCGGCCACGGTCCGGAAGTCGTCGGTGCGGGCGATCCGCAGCAGCTCGAAGAAGGACATCTCCGAGGTCATCACCTGCACGCCGATGTCGCGCATGTAGGCCAGGCCCAGGTTGCGGTTGCTGACCTGGCGGGACGATACGGCGTCGGCCGCCACCACGACCTGGTAACCCTCCTCCAGCAGATCGCGCGCCGTCTGGTAGACGCAGACGTGCGTTTCGATGCCACAGAGCACGACCTGTTCGCGGTGCGTGGACTTCAGGCGCGACATGAAGTGGTGGTCGCCCGCGCAGGAGAAGGAGATCTTCTCGATAGGCTCGACGCGGGGGATGAGATCGCTCAGCTCGGTGACCGTCGGCCCCAGCTTCTGCGGGTAGTGCTCGGTCAGCAGGATGGGTATGTCGAGCTTGTCCGCGAAGCGGATCAGCCGCGAGGCATTTGCGATCACGAGGTCCGCCTCGTGGATCAGCGGCCGGAACAGTTGCTGGATGTCGATGACGACCAGGGCGATGCTGTTCTTTTCCAGCCTTCTCGGCGGCTTCGGCATGAGGAATCCTTCCCTGGCGCGCGAGGCTATTCTTCCAGCCGGAATTCCCACCGGCAATACCAATCTACCGGGTGCGGGTCGGGAGGGCAACCCAGACATCTGGCCGTCAGGCGCGGGTCGATCGTCCTGGCGAAGGTCTCGTACTCCACCTGACCCACCGCCTTGCAGGGGAAATCACCCAGGCCCCTGCGGGCGCGCGCCGACTGCACGCGGCAATCCGACATCTGGAAGACGCAGTGCTCGCCGCTCCGCTCGACGATCTCCTGCGCGTTCAGCAGGGCATAGAGGCGGTGCTCCAGGCACCGGATCAGGGAGGGGATGCCGCCGCCCGGCTCGATTCCCAGGCGCTTCATGATCCGCTTCGCCTCTAGGGGCGAGAAGCGGGCCCAGGCGCCGGCGTCGTGCGCCATGGCCTCTGCCATGCCGCGGCCCTTCTCGATGGACTGGAACCACAGCCCGTCGTGTGCCAGCCACAGCTTGGCGGCGTCCTCGAGCCAAGCGGCGATCTGGTCGCGCGACATGTCCTGCAGGCGATCGATCATCGGTTCACTCCTCGCGGCGGGGCGGCGTGTAGTCCTTGCCGGGATCGACGGTCTCGGCGTAGGGGCTGTTCCAGCTGTTGTCGAAGAAGCGCGCCATGTCTGCGGCCACCGCCTCGCCCGCGAAGAAGAAGCTCAGATTGCGCGAGGTGTGGAAGTAGCTCCGTCCCCAGTTGGCGGTGCCGAGCCAGGCCGCGTCGCCATCCTTGACCAGGTACTTGGGATGCTCGACGCGGGCGAAGGAGACGAAACCGCTCGACCAGGGCGGGATGTCGGTGAATCGCACCTCGACGTTGTCCAGGACCGCCAGGCTCTTCGCATAGGGCTGCATGTACTTGCGCTTGCTCCAGTTGGAAAGGATGATCCGGACCTGCACGCCGCGGGCGGCGGCGCGTCGCAGGGCGTTCTCCAGCGTCTCGTAGTAGCGGCCTTCGCGGTCGCTGGGGTTGTAGGACAGCAGGTGCAGGCGCAGCTCCCGCTGGGCGCCGTCGATCAGGTCCACCAGCAACGGCTCATCGTGGGGGATCCCGGCGGGCAGGCCCGCGGGCGGGCTGGCGGCCAGGCTCATCAAGACCTCGCCGCGGCCGCGCACCGACATGCGCCAGGGACCGGCATTCACCGGTGCGCCGCGGGGCGGCGCCTCGTCCCCGGCCAGGGCCCAGTCCCACTCGAATATCGAGAGGATGGCCCGCGCCGGCTCCGGTCCGTCGATGCGCACGCCCAGCTCGTGGATGTGATCCAGCGAGCGCCAGTCCCAGTTCTGGCTGCCCACGAAGGCGGCGCGGCCGTCGACCACGAAGAACTTGGCGTGCTGCACGCCGCCCCAGGCCGCGCGGGCGTCGAGGAGTCGCGACTCGGCTCCGGGCAGCGCGCCGATCTCGTCAACCCACTGCGGATAGGTCCGGTAGAAACCGGCATCCGTCAGCAGGCGCACGCGGACGCCGCGTTCGGCCGCGGCGGCGACCTCGGCCAGTACCACGTCCAGGGCATCCGGGGCCGCGGGGTCGGCGCTGATGTAGAAGACCTCGATATCCAGGGTCGAGCGCGCGCCGGCGATGAGCACGGGCCAGACGTCCCGCGCGTCCGGAAGGTCGGGCAGGTCCAGCACGGTCTCGACCGGCACGCTCTCGACCAGCCGGATGTTGCCGTGCAGCAGCGGCGGGTCGGCGGCGGGGCTGTCCGCGGCGAGGACGGGCGGAGCGGCCAGGATCAGCATAAGGGCGATAAACGACCCGTTCGATGACATGCGGGACTCCTGTGGCTGGGTGTGCGGCGTCGAAAATATCACGGCACGGCGCGGACGGCGAGGAAGACTTGTCGGATTGTTCCGGTCCGGAACGCCGCTCGGTGAAGTTTTACGATCTTTTGATTTGACGCGCCGACCGTATGTGCTTACTACTGCCGGCGAGGGGACAACCAACAGACACCGGGATCACGGAGGGAGACAATGAGCTTGAAAATCCAATACCTGAAAAGCCGTCCTGTAGGCAAGGTCACGTTCCACCTGCCCAGCGAAGCCGCGCGCGAGGCCACCACCGTCCACCTCGTTGGCGAGTTCAACGACTGGGACGAGTCGGCCACGCCCATGCAGCGCCTGCGCGACGGCTCGTTCAAGGCCACGCTGGAACTGGAAACCGGCCACGCCTACCGCTACCGCTATCTCATCGACAACGAGAAGTGGGAGAACGACTGGGATGCCCATCGCTACGAATCCTCGGCCTTCGCGGGCGCGGACGATTCGGTGGTGGACGTCTAAGTCTCAAACGCGGCAACCGGTGACGTCACCGGATCAACCTCATCTTGCCGGTCGCTGTTTACATGCCGGTGCACACCGGGCAACAGGAGACTCCGCTGGCCTGTCACGCGGTGCACCTGCAGGCTCCCTGACGCCCGACGTCGGGCTTTTCGTGGAACTCGATCGCGCCACCGGCATTGAAACGACCGTACGCCGCTCATGTTTGAACGTGACTGGACCCGGGAGATGTTATAGAACCAGCTTGCTACCGCCCTGGCCGTTGTCACAGTCACGTTCAACGAAGCGGAGCACATATGTCAGGACGAACCTCCCGCCCTAGGCGTTTCCCGTCTCATCCCCGGCACGTTCTCCTCATATTCCTGCCCCTGTCGGTCGCCTTCGTGCTGCTGCAACCCGGTTCACCCCTCGCTGGCTCCTGCGACGGGCCGGTCGAAACCGGGGAAGTGGGCGGTACCGTAGCCGCCCCCGCGGGAATAGAGCCCCCCGTCGACCTTGCGTCGTTGGCGGCCGAGCTCAGCTTCTTCGCGGGCTACGCGGTGTTCAACGAGCAAGACATGTACGACACGTACGGCGGCATGCCGCAGGTGGGGCTCGAAGCCTCCGTCGGCACGGGGGAGGACGTCCGGTTCGTGCTCGGGATCCGTTACGGCGCGGTGTCCGGCGACCCCTTCTACGACACACCCGATTTCGATGGCTCCGGGGACGCGCGCCTGCGGGCCGTGCCCGTCACGGCGGGTCTTCGAGTCAACGCCTCCGAGAACCCCCGTTTCCGACTCTACTGGGGGGCCTGCTTCGAGGCCGTCTGGATGGAGGAGAAGGTGCCCGATCCCGACGTGGATACCGCGGCCGCGCACCGCACGGACCGGGGCTGGGGCAGGGGCCTGCAGCTGTCCGTGACGCCCGAGTGGCGCTCGCACGACCAGCGCCGGGCGGCCGGCTTGACCCTCTGGTGGGGCGGCAGCAGCGGCAAGGTAGGCAAGGGAGGTCAGGACCACGAGGTCAACATGATCGGCATGGGGGCAAGGCTCCACTACGCCCGGGCCATCTGACAGGAGGGAGGAAGCACATGACACGCTCAACCACGTTGACGGCGGGCATACTCCTGACCGTCGTTCTCGCCGCGGCAACATCGCTGGCCGACGGCTGCATGATCGCCCCCTGGGAATACGAGATCTACGAGACGGAGCAGGTCGCCTATCTGGCCTACGACGCGGACGCCGGTATCGAGGATCTGCACATCCTGCCCAAGTTCTACGGCGACACCCAGAACTTCGCCTGGATCGTGCCGGTGCCGGGCCTGCCCGAACTCGAGGAGTCCGACGTCGATATCTTCCGCCAGCTGGCGATGCTGTCCGCGCCCGAGCAGCGCTACCGGGACGAGGGCTGGGGCTGCGACAGGGCGGACTACGTGGTCTCGCCCGCCAACGACGGAGAAGGCGGGGTGGACATCATCGACGAGCAACTCGTCGGCATCTACCGGACGATGACCGTCGGGGCCGACGACGCGGACGCCCTGACCGACTCGTTGACCGCCTGGGGCTTCCTGCACGCCGGGAACCTGGACGACGTGGCGCCGATGCTGGCGTCCTACGTCGACGACGCCTGGTACTTCGTCACCCTGAAGGTGGACAGCACTGCCTTCGAGGAGGCCCAGTACGATTGGTTCTGGTACGGCGCCATGCAGCCGATCCGGCTGATCTTCCCCGTCGACGCGCCGGTCTATCCCATGCGCATCTCGGCGCTCAGCGCGGACGACGACACGTCGGTGACCCTGTATGTGAACGCGGACCGGCGCATGGACTTCGTCGGCGCCGAGACCCACTACGCCAACGCGCTGTCCGCGGGCGAAATGCGCGCGATCGGCGCCAGCTACCCCGACCTGGCCGCTCGGCTCGCGGCGGGCGATTACCTGACCAAGCTGCGGCGGAATTACACGCCCGCGCAGATGGACGCGGACATCTATCTGGAGCCGGCCTCCACCAACACAGAGTTTCGCCGGATCTACTACTCGGGGCTGCCGCTGACCTCGGGCCTGCTGCTGGCGCTGGCCGGCGCGCTCTTCTTCCGCGCCCGGCGCCGACGGGGAGCGCCGGCGCCGGGGTGACCCGTCCCGGACGCGACGAAGCCCCCGGCGGGCCGCCGGGGGCTTCTGTGCGTACGGGATCGCCTTCAACGCAGGGTGGACAGGGCCGCTTCGTAGTCGGGCTCTTCGGTCGTCTCGGGGCAGAGCTGGCTGTGGATGACCTTGCCCCCGGCATCGACGACAACGACGGAACGGGCCAGCAGGCCGGCCAGGGGACCGTCGGCGATGCGCACGCCGTAGTCGCGGCCGAAGGCGCCGGTGCGGAAGTCGGAGACCGGGATCACGTCGTCCAGGCCCTCGGCGCCGCAGAAGCGCTTCTGGGCGAAGGGCAGGTCCATGGACGCGCAGAGCACGGTCGTATCCGCCAGGTTGCCCGCCTCTGCGTTGAAGTAGCGCACGCTGGCGGCGCACACGTCGGTGTCGAGGCTCGGGAAGATGTTCAGCACGACGCGCTGTCCGCGCAGCTCCTCGAGGGTGACCTCGGACAGGTCGGTCCTGGTCAGGTTGAAACCGGGTGCGACGGCGCCCACCGGGGGCAGCGAACCCACCGTGTTGAAGACGTTCCCCTTCAACTTGAACTCGGACATGGCATGACTCCTGACATTGAGGGATCGGAGCGTCATGAGCCCCCGCGGGGGAGTGGATGGTCACAGGATAGCGCAAGGGGCCGCTCGTGCAAACGCCCCCCGTCCAGGGACGGGGGGCGCGTTCATGAGGGCCGGGCCGACGGTCAGACCTTGGCCGCGTCGCCCACCATGCGCCGCAGGCGATCCATGCGCGCGTCATGGTCCTTGGCGAAGCGGATCACGGACGCGGCCACGCTCCCGGTGTCGAGGCCGGCGTCCTCGCAAACCTCGTCCAGGGAACCGCCCCCGCGCCAGACATCGTCGCGGTCGCTGCAGACGGCGTATTCCCGGGCCAGGGGGTTGAAATCCCAGTCCGACATCAGGCGGCGGGCCCGGTTGGTGACGTAGGTGCTGTTCATGCGGTCGGCGCCGGTGATCACCCGGTCCTGGTAGTCCCGGCTCTGCAGCTTGAAGAGCTGGGGGCTCGGGACGGCCACGATCTTCACGTTGACGCCGGCGGCGTCGATGGTCTCCAGGGCGTGGATCAGGTTGTAGGTGCTCATGGTGCCCTGTACAAAGATGCAGCCCTGCCGGGGCGATGCGGCCTTGTAGTCGCGCAGGATGTAAGCGCCCCTGGCCGCCTCGAAGTGGGATCCCAGCCCCAGGGCTTCGCGGTCGGGGATCACCACGCCGGGACGTGTGAGATGCAGGGCCACGATGGGCCTGTCGGTCTTCATGGCCGCCGCCAGCATCACCGGTACCTCGTTGTACTCCCAGGGATGGATGTCGATGACGTGACCATCGGGGAAGAGCTGGGTGATGCCGGGAGAGAAGATGCCGAAGTGGGTGCGGCTGTCCTCGGCGGTCTCGGGCCCGCTGTGCCCAGCCACCCAGATCACCTTGCCCAGCTTGAACTCGCAGTCCTGCGCCAGCTGGCTGTACAGGCGCATGGCGCCGTACTTCAGGTAGCTGAAGGAGCCGTAGGTCGAACACGCGGCGTAGAAGCCGTTGAACTCCCGCTCCGGATCATCGGACATGTTCACGCTGGCCGCGCCCACGCAGAGGCTGGCGTTCTGGAACTCGGTGATTTCCTGGGGCAGCAACACGCCCTCGGGCGCCTTCTCCCGGTCGTACCAGCCGTAGTTGGACATGTCGTCGTAGTCGGCGGCGAAGCCGGCGATGTTGGTCGAGCCCGCCAGGTCGGCCGAGCAGGCCAGGAACAGGGGACGCCCGTGCTTCTCCCGGCAGTAGGAGTTGATCCAGCTGCCCCAGCGCGCCAGGGCGGCTCGGTTGGGCTGCTGCTCGCCCGGCTTGGCCCACATGTTCTCCGGGTAGGTCTCGAAATCCCAGATGGCGTCGTCGCGCAGCGGGTTGGTCGAGACCGGGATGCGGAAGCCCGCGATCTCCTCGGGCACGCTCTCGCCCAGCTCGACCAGGCGGTCGGCCAGGTAGGACACGGTCGCCTCGTCGTTGCGCAGGACGTCCAGCGCCACGTTCAGGTTGGCCGCGAACTGCTCGCGCAGTTCTCCGTCCGCGGGGGCGGGAGCGCCCTCGCCCACCCAGGCCGCGCCGTACGTGTCGGCGAAATCCCGGCGGCATTTCCAGAACAGGTCGCTGTTCAGCGCGTGGGGCGAGCCGTGGCTGGCGTTGTCGTACTTGTAGTAGCCGCGGCCCTTGCGGGTCTTCCCCCACAACATGCCGGGTCGACGGACCGGGTTGTCGCCCTCGACCATCTCCAGGATCGCGCGGGTCACGTCCTCCCAGGCGCTGCCGTCGGCTGCCTCGTGGGTATGCCAGCCGTAGGGCGTGAACCAGTCGCCTGGTGTGCCGTGGACCACGGAGCTGATCTTCTGGTCGTCGATGCCGTAGTCGTTCCAGTCCAGCAGCACGAACATGTTGTCCAGGCCCAGACCGTACGCGGTGTTCTTCGTCTCGTGCCAGCAGCCAGCGGTGTGTCCGCCCTCGCCCTCGATGCCGAAGACCTTCACGCCCTCGGCGCCGGCCCGCTTGAGCGCCAGCGCCTCGCCGCACATCGGTGGTCCGCCGTGGCCGCTGGGACCCGTGTTGAACTTCACGAAGAGGTTGTTGCGGGCCATCTCCACGTGGCCGGGCAGTCCGCCGCGGTTGCGGAAATCGAGGATGTTCTCCCAGGTCAGCATCCGCTCCGGCGCGCCGGGCACCAGGTACCTGGGATCGCCGGTCTTCTCGTGCATCACGCGCAGGGCCTCGTTGAAGGTCGAGAGCGTGGCGTAGACCAGGGGCGCGGTGTGGCCGGCCACCAGCACGAACCTGTCGCCGAACCGCTTGCCCGGGTTGCGGATGTCCCAGCGCATGGCTCCGCCCAGCAGGAGGCTCAGCAACATGTGGGCCTTCGACCTGCTGCCTCCGGGGTGACCGCTCTGGCGGTAGTTGAGCATCAGGTCGATCTGCTGATCGACGACGTCCTTGATCACTTCCCAGTGACCGAAATGCTGCTGCTGCTGCCGGTAAAGCTGCTCGATCTTGGACACGCTGATCTCCTCTCGCGTCGCGGTCGGGACGGTGGGTGCGCCGGGGCGCGCCGGGGGTCGCCGACGGGAATCGGGGTTGTTTGAAATCTGGCAGGACCGCTTGGCGAAGGCAAGTAAAACCGGGTCGAAGAGGCTGTTTCAGACCCGTGCATAGCCGAGGTGGTAGGTCTGCAGGATGGCGGCGGCGGCCCTGGCGTCGTCCACCGCCCGGTGGAGCTGGAAGCTCAGGGTGACGCCCATCTTCTCGAGGACCGATTCCAGGCGCTGGCCCGAGGTGCGGTGATGGTGCTCGGCGAGCCACGCCGTCGCCACGGCGCGGATGTCGTAGGCGCCGCCGGCGATATGAGCGCGGTAGTCGAGGCCGTGCGCGTCGCATTCACGCCGCAGCAGCGGGATGTCGTAGTAGACGCCGAAGGCCGCGATGATCGCCTTGTTCCGCGGGCCGTACCACTCCAGGAAGCGCTGCCCGACCTCGGCGAAGGCGTCCCGGTCGGCGACCATCTCCGGGGTGATGCCGGTCAAGCGGGTGATGAAAGGTGGCACGGGGTACGCCTGCGGCCTGACCAGCTCGCTGAACTCGTCCGTGATCTCCAGGCTGCGGCAGTCCAGGCGCACCGCCCCGATCTCGATGATGTTGCTGCGCTCGACCAGGTTGTTGCCCTCGTCCGCGGCGGGACAGGTGGCTTCCAGGTCGATCACGACGATGTCGGTGCTGTAGCGCATGACGCCTCCTCGGGACCGTACGCTAGCACGGGTCGCGGGCCGGGGGAAGGGCTGGCTCGGGCAGAGCCCGCGCTCCGGGGATTCGCGCGGCGATCAGGGCTTCCGTTCGCACCGCCGCTCGGGTGCCCGTGAAACGACACGCGGGAATGCGATGACGATGCGCGCTCCTGCGCGGAACGATTCGTCGACTTCGATCGAACCGCCGTGATCCTCGACGATCCGGTGGCTGATCGCGAGCCCGAGGCCCGTGCCGTCGGTTTTCGTCGTGTAGAAGGGCGTACCGAAATTCCGCAGCGAATCGACCGAGAAGCCGAGGCCGTCGTCCTCGACGGCGCACCGCAGGCGCCGCTCGTCGGCCGCCAGGGAGACGGAGACCGTACCCCCCGCGCCCGCCGCCTCGATCGCGTTCACGATCAGGTTGAACAGCAACTGCCGGATCTGCTCCCGATCTCCGTGCAGGGTCCAATCGGGAGAGACGCCGGTGAAATGGATGATCTTCACCTCGCCGTGCGGGTGGCGCAGCAGACCGACGACCTCCGCGACCTCCGCGTCCAGGTCGATCAGGACATCGTTCCTGGCCGTCGGTCTCGCGTAGGCCAGGAAGCGGGTCAGTACGTCGTTCAAGCGTTGCGTCTCGGCCTTGATGATGTCGAGCAGCCAGCCCTGGGGATCCCCCCGGTGCGTGTCGTCGGCCACGATCTCCGCCGCGGCCTTGATCGAAGCCAGGGGGTTGCGGATCTCATGGGCGAGACCGGCCGAAAGTCTGCCCACGGACGCCAGCCGCGCCTGACGGATGAGCTGTCCCTCCATCAGGGACTTCTCGTCCAGGGTCGCCTCGAGCCGGTGCGCGGTGCGCGCCAGGGTCCGCAGCGTCCGGCTCTCACGCGAGACGAGGATTCCGCAGACAAGGCCGACCGACACGTACAGGATCATCTCCAGCCCCTTCTCGAGGGCGGGGCCGGGATCGTAGCCAACCCTGCCGAAGGCATGGGGGACGTAGATGACGCATGCGGCCAGGGACGTGATCAGTCCGGCCGGCCATCCGCCCCGGAAGGCGGCCAGGATGATCGGGAAGTAGTAGAGCCGCCGGTAGATCCCGTGGGCGGCGTGCAGGTGCATGGTCGTGGAGTAGTGCAACAGCGTCACGATCGCGACGAGCACGACGACGTATGTGTATCGTGTTCCCGGCAGATCCGGCAGACGCGTTCGGATCGTCACGACGACTCCGGAATCGATGTCGATGTCGTGGATGATCTGCATGGCTTGAAGATTATTCTCATCCCCGCTCTGACCTCCGCTTATTGCTTTCATCCCAACTGATTGGGAAACATGCGGGTTACACGATCTCCTCGCTTGTTCTGGGCAGAGCAGAAGCCAGAACCGTGCTCGGAAGCGCCCATTTGACCGAATCTCAGGACGCAGCGTGCGCTGGAATGCGAGCGTGACGCTGAAATCCACGTCTGGCCCGGTTTTGGGTAATCGCCCTGGGCACTCGGACGTGCGTACCATCGTCAACCGATCCGGTTCTGCCGGCCTCGAGGTGCGCTCTCGGGGTCGCAACAGGAACCATTCTGAAGAATATTCCTCGCCCGTTTCGAGATTATTCTTCAATCACGACGAATTCCTGAACAGCCCTGTCCCCGTAACTATTTGTGATTATATGCGATAGATCTTTTTGCCATTTTGGCCCGGCCTGTGCTTAACCAGTCACAACTAGCCGGACACAGGCGTATCACCCACTACGGGAGAACCGAGGCCGGATCAATGGTCCGATCCAAGACACACAGCCGCTCGACATCGATCGCGGCGATTGCCCTGACGCTCGCCGCGGTCACCGTCGCCTCCGCCGCGGACCCGGGCGGGTCGAGCGACCCTGTCGACGCGCTCCGCGAATATGCGTCGGTCGTCGCCCGCTTCGCCATCGACACGCGCGCGGCCGCGGAACCCGACGGCAGCGTGGCTTCCTACGTCGCGTTGGCCGTCACGAGGAACGAGCGGATCCGGGCGGCCCTGGCCGACGTGACGTCGGCCAACGCGCGCATCCCCCAGGCGACGGCTCTGCCGGAGCCGCGCATCGGCGTCACCCAGTACCTCCAGTCCGTGGAGACCAGGGTCGGGCCCCAGGAAAGGGCCTATTCCATTTCACAGTCGTTCCCCTGGTTCGGAACGCTGTCCCTCCAGGGCGACATCGAGCGGCAGCGCGCCGCAGCGCTGCAGGCCGGGCTCGACGAGACGATCCTGGCGGTCATGGCGGATGTCGCGACGGCCTACCACGAGATCGCCTACCTGGAGGAGGCCATTGCGATCACCGGCCGCCACATCGCACTTTTGACGCAATGGGAGTCCATCGCGCGGGCGAGGTACGAGACCGGCGAGGGCCGCTACGCCGATGTGATCAAGGCGCAGGTCGAACTGGGCGTCCTCGGCGATCGCCAGGCCGAACTCGTGGATCGGCGGCGCCCTCTCGCGGCGATGCTCAACGCCCTGCTCGACCGGCCGGCCGACGCGGTTGTCGAGACGGTTCTGCCGACGATCTTCATGACCGGCGCGCCCGATCGCGAAACGCTCGTCGAGCACATGCTGGCGTCGAACCCCCGGCTGGTCGCCTGGGACCACAGGGCCGAGGCCGCGACGGCGGCGGAGCGTCTGGCCGGCAAGCGCAAATACCCTGCCTTTTCCCTCGGCCTGAACTATATCCAGACGGGCGCAGCCAGGATGGACGGCGTCCCGGACAGCGGAACGGACGCCGTGACGGCGTCGCTGGCCTTCAGTCTACCCATCTGGCGCGGGAAGTACGACGCGGCCTCCCGCGAAGCGGCGGGCCATTACCGATCCGCCCGGGCTTCCCGGAACGAGCTGGCGAACCAGCTGATTGCCGAGCTGGAGCGGGCGCTGTTCGAGTACCGCGATGCAGGCCGCAAGTGGGACCTCTACGCGACGACGTTGCTGCCGAAAGCCCGCCAGTCCCTGGGCGCCGTACGTGCCGCCTACGAAGCCGGCGAAAGCGGATTTCTCGACGTGATCGACGCCGAACGCCTGCTTTTGGAATTCGAACTGTCGCGGGCGCGGGCCCTTTCGGACGCGCTCATCCAGCAAGCAGACGTGGAACGGCTGGCGGCCATGCCGTTCCCCGGATCGGGTTCGCAGGACCATCACCGGTGAAGGAGAGAACGATGAACGGGACCACTCGCATGCTCGGCGTCGCCCTCGCGATCCTCGGGTTCACCGCTTCCGTGAGCATGGCGGACGCGGCCGCCCCGGCCGCGGCCCCGGCGGCCGCGGAGGTCGGCAACCAACGGGACTGTCCCGTCACGGGCAACCCGATCGACGAGAACGTCTTCGTCGTGTATCAGGGACAGAAGATCTACTTCTGCTGTCCCGGCTGCGATGAGACCTTCCTGAAGACCCCCGAAACGTACTTCGACGGCTTCGCCGAGTCCGGTGTCCTCGTCGCGTCGGTCCAGACCGTCTGCGCCGTCAGCGGCGAGCGTCTTCCGGACAAGAATACCTACGTCGACCACCGAGGACGCAGGATCTACTTCTGCTGCCCCGGCTGCGATGTGGACTTCCTGAAAGAGCCCGGCAAGTACTTGCCGGGCATCAAGTAGGTGTGTGAGACATGACCACGCGTTCGTCAACGTTCCCATGGGGGATCACCATGCGCAGATCCATCATCGCCATCGCGATCGTCGCCGCCTTCGGTCTCGGACTGCTCTTGCGCGGCGGGGGCGAGGCGCCCGTCGCGCAGGACGGCCACGCGGAGGAACGGGCCGTGGCCGCCACGATCTGGACCTGCTCCATGCATCCCCAGATCCAGCTGCCGGCGCCGGGCAAGTGCCCCATCTGCTTCATGGACTTGATCCCCCTGGAAGCGAACGACGACGACGACCTGGGTCCCCGGACCCTCGTCCTGTCCGAAGCGGCCGCCTCCCTCGCCGAGATCCAGACCACGCCGGTCGAGCGGCGCCGGATCTCGTCGCGGATCCGGTTGATCGGCGAGGTCACGGTCGACGAGACGCGCAACCGCGCGATCTCGGCCTGGGTGCCGGGCCGGATCGATACGCTGTTCATCGATTTCACCGGCACCGAGGTCGCGCCGGGAGAACCGCTCGTCTCCCTCTACAGTCCGACGCTCTACGCCGCCCAGGCCGAATTGCTCAACGCGCTCGCGGCCCAGGGGGAATTGCGCGAGAGCCCCGACCCGCTCATGAGACGGACGGCCGCGGCGACGGTGGCGTCGGCGCGGGAGAGGCTCCGCCTCTGGGGCCTGACCTCCGATCAGATCGCCGCCCTCGAGGTACGTGGGACCGCGCGCCACCATCTGACGATCGTTTCCCCGCTGGGGGGAGTGGTGGTCCACAAGAACGCCGTGGAGGGCAAGTACGTGGAGAAGGGCAGCATGCTCTACACCGTCGCGGACCTCTCTCGCGTCTGGATCGCCATGGCGGCCTACGAATCGGACCTGGTGTGGCTGAAAGAGGGGCAGGACGTCGATTTCAGGGTCGAGGCGCTGCCGGGACGGACTTTCTCCGGCACCGTCATCTTCATCGATCCCGTGCTCGATCCGCGGACGCGGACCGTACTGGTTCGCCTGGACGTCGACAACGGCGAGGGGGCGCTCAAACCGGGGATGTTCGTGCACGCCGTCGTCGCCGCGGAGACGGACGCCGCCGTTCCTCCCCTCGTCATTCCCGCTTCGGCGCCCCTGATCACCGGCGAACGGGCCGTGGTCTACGTCAGGCTGCCGGAGCGCGACAAGCCGACCTTCGAGGGACGGGAGATCGTGCTCGGCCCGCGCGCCGGGGATCATTACCTGGTGGTCTCCGGACTCGTGGAGGGCGAGCTGGTCGTCACGAAGGGCAATTTCAAGATCGACAGCGCGCTCCAGATCCAGGCCAAGCCGAGCATGATGAATCCCTCCGGCGGCGGTCCCGCCCCAGGGCACGCCCACGGCGGGAACGCCCCAGCAGCCGCGGGTTCGCCGGCCGGTGGCGACGCCGCAGCTTCCGGCGATCGCGTCGCACACGCCGAGATCCCGGATGTCCCCGCGGCATTCGGGCCGGAGCTGGAAGACGTCCTGGAATCCTACCTCTCGTTGCAGGCGGCCCTCGCGGCTGACGACGATGCGGCCGCAGTCCGGTCCGCCCGGTCGGCCGCCGCGGCCGTCGCCGGTGTCGACATGAACCTGGCCGGCGCGGCCCACGC
>JAHIYU010000130.1 GCA_018814885.1 bacterium
CGGCCGATCATGGCGGCCAGGACGAGACCCGGCGGCATGTCGGTGGACAGGTCCTTCATGGAGTGCACGGCCAGGTCGATCTCGCCGACCAGCTGGGCCTCCTCCAGCTCCTTGGTGAAGAAGCCCTTGCCGACCATGGCGGCCAGCGGCACGTCCTGGATGCGGTCGCCCCGGGTCTTTATGACGACGATCTCCACCGCGGCGCCGGACGCCTGCAGCAGATCCCGCACGTGGCTGGCCTGCCACAGGGCGAGACGGCTGCCGCGCGTGCCGATGCGCACGGGCGGCGAGGGGGGCTGAAGCGGGCTGTCAGGCAAGGGTTCCTCCCGGTTGATGTCCGGCGGAAAATGTAATCCCTGGACCGTGATATTGTGTCATGATGTGGTCATCATATCGAATTGCCGGGATTCGGCAACGATCGGGGGAGGATTCGTGGGGCGCATCGAGATCGTCACCGGCGACATCACCACCCTCGCGGTGGATGCCGTCGTCAACGCCGCCAACACCAGCCTGCTCGGCGGCGGCGGCGTGGACGGCGCCATCCACCGCGCCGCCGGCCCCGCCCTGCTGGCGGAATGCCGAGCCCTGGGCGGTTGCGCCACCGGCGACGCCAGGATGACCGGGGGCCACGACCTGCCGGCGCGCCACGTCATCCATGCGGTGGGGCCGGTCTGGCGCGGCGGCCGCAGCGGCGAGCCGGATCTGCTGGCCTCGTGCTACCGGCGCTCCCTGGAGATCGCCCGCGACCACGAATTGCGCACGGTGGCCTTCCCGGCCCTCAGCTGCGGCGTGTACCGGTTCCCCCTGGACCGGGCCGCGGGCATCGCCGTGCGGGAGGTGCGGGGTTTCCTCGCGGCGAGCGAGCTCCCGGAAAGCGTGATACTGGTCTGTTTCGGCTACGACGTGCTCGCCGCCTACCGGCGAGCCCTGGAGGGGGACTCATGAGCGGAATCTGGAACGCGATGGATGCGCGCGCGAAGCGACTGGGCATCCTCGAGGTGAAACTGGCACAGGGCGCGGCCATGGGCCTGGCGCTGGCGGTCGGGAAGCTCCTCCCGGGCTTGATGGCGCTGAGCGTGTGGTGGTTCCTGGGGTTCGCGCTGGTCTGCGCGCTGGCGCCGGCTGCGAAGTTCTTCGGCGGCCGGGACGCCTGAGGGGCGAAACGACACCGCGGCGCGCGTCGATCACCTGCCCGTTCCGCGCACCCGGGACGGGGGTCGCGATTGACCGCCAGCTCCCGTTGTGATTTGATCTAATTCTGTGCATCCCAGCTCGTGCACCGCCTCCTCTCTCCACTTCGAGGTGACGGATATGTCCCGCGTCGGTTCGCTCCACATCTCTTCTTGTGTGGTAAACAGCGGACCCGTCTCGTCCAGGGCCGGCCGGCGCGCTCATCGAGCGTTGATCGTCGGCTGCACGTTTCTGCTGCTTCTGCTCGTCTCCCCGTGTCCGGCGCACGCCGTCAACATCGATTATACGGACTATTTCCACTGGGCCGGACTGGTCGAGGGCGCCGGCTCCGGATCCTATGAGGACGTGACCCTCCAGGGCGACTACCTCTACGCCGCCAGGAACGAGGGGGGAATACATGTCGTTTCGGTCGCGGACCCCCTCCACCCGGTCGTCGTGGGCGAATACGCGACACCGGACGACGCCCTCGATATCGCCGTCTCGTGGCCCTACGCGTACGTGGCCGCCGCGGGCGCCGGTCTCCTGGTCCTGGACGTCGCCGATCCGGCCGATCCGCTCCTCCTCGGATCCTCACCCATGCCTGACCTGGCACAGGGCGTGGCGATCGACGGGAACCGGGCCTTCGTCGCCTGCGGGGCCTTCGGCCTGGTCATCGTGGACATCGCCGATCCGGAAGTCCCGTTCGTGGCGGACTGGCTGGACACGTCCGGCGACGCGCACGGGGTGACCGTCTGGGGCGCGCACCTCGTCGTGTCCGACGGGTTTAGCGGCATCCATATCGTCGCGAGGGATCCCTACGCCGTCGTCAAGACCGTCGATACGCCGGGACAGGCCCTGGGCGTGTTTCCCGCGGGGGACCACCTGTACGTCGCCGATTACGATGCCGGGCTGGCCATAGTCCACGCGGCGCCGATCGCGGACGCCGCGATCGTCGGCACCGTGAGGCCGACGCCGGCCGTTCTCGACGTCGCCGTCGCCGGCGACATGGCCGTACTGGCCAGCCATTACGGCGGCATCGTCACCGCGGACGTCTCGAACGTGACGGCGCCGGCGTTGATCGCGGGGTCGACCGGCGCGTCCTTCGCGTACGGGATCGCGCTCGACGGGGAACACGCCTATCTGGCCGCCGGCTCCTTCATCCATACCTACGCCCTCGGCAACGGCGCCACCGTGCCGGTGTTCGACCATCTCGCACTCAACGTGCCGAGAGCCGTGGCGGCGGACCGTTTCTATCTGTACGCGATCGACTTCGCCCGGCTCAGCGTGGTCGATCCCGGCACGGGCGCCAAGGTCGGCGTGTGCGGGACCCTCTTCGACCCCCATGACATCTGTGTGGCCGGCTCCTACGCGTACATCGCCGACGATGCCGTGGGCCTGCGCGTGGCGGACGTGTCGGATTCCACGGATCCCGACCTGGCCGTCGGCATATACCTCGGGGGGGAGGCCTGGGGGCTGACCCTGCACGAGGATCGCCTCTACGTGGCCGTCGACGGGCTGGGCCTCGCCGTCCTGAGTCTCGAGCAGGACGCCGGCTCCCCCGCCTGGGTGGGGTTCGGGGTCACGCCGGGACAGGCCAGGGACGTCGTCGTGCAAGGGGGCGTGGCCTACGTCGCCGACGGCACCCGGGGCCTGCACCTGTTCGACGTGTCGGGGCCCGGCAACCCCCCGACCCTGGGTTCCCTGGTCTCGTCGCACGAGATCAGGTACCTGGACGTCGAGGGCGGCTACGCCTACGGGATCGACGGGGACGAACTCGTCGTGTTCGACGTCACCGACCCCGCGGACATCCAGCTGGTGGCCACGCTGCGGCTGCAGGGACCCCTGCGCGGCATAGAGGTGGTCGACGGCGTGGCCTACGTCGCCGATCCCTACGCCGGCCTGTACGTCATCGACGTCGCGAACCCGGCGGCTCCGGCGGTGATCGGCGGCGGCATCGAATCGACGTACCTCGTCGCGTCGATGACCTGCGCCAACGACCGGCTCTACGTCGTCGACGGGCGGGGCGTCTACCTGATGCCGCTGCACGGCCTGCCGACCGCGGTGGAGGACGGTCCGGGAGGCGCGGGCCCCGTGCCGCCGGCGGGTCCGTTCGACGTGGCCGTCGCCCCCAACCCCTTCAATCCCCGCACGACGGTCACCTTCTCGCTGGCCGCGTTCGGCGACGTGCGGGCCGGCGTGTACGACCTGCTCGGCCGGCAGGTCGCCACCCTGGCGGATCGTCGCTTCGGGCCGGGAGACCACGCGCTGCAATGGAACGGCCGCGACGCGGCGGGGCGACCGGCGCCCTCGGGCGTCTACTTCGTCCGACTGGCCACCGCGGGCGGCGGAAGAACGGAAAAGATGATGCTGGTGCGGTGAGGGGAGGGGGCGCCGCTCAGACGCCCTCCTCGTCGAAGAAATCCATCTTGTCCACGGGCATGACCACCGTGGTGGCGATGTTGCAGAGGTGCATGAAGATCCGCTTGTAGAAGCGCATCACCAGCACCAGGCAGACCGCGTCGGAGGTCTTCAGGTCGCTGCGCGTGATCTCGGCGATGGCTCTCTCGAGGGCGTGGCCCTTTTCGCGGGAGGTCTCGATGACCTGCCGGCAGCGGTTCTCGTCGCTCTCGCCGAAGGCCTCGGCGGTCTCCAGCATCGTGTCGCGCATGGTGTCGGCGAAGCCCTTCAGCTTTTCCTTGTACAGGCCGCGGTCGGCGCTCTCGGGCATCAGCTCGTGGGCCACGTCGAAGATGTTCTTGATGTAGTCGCCGATGCGCTCCGCGTCCTTCACCACGTTCATGAAGATCAGCCCGGACGGGATGTCCTCGCTGCGCCTTTCGAGGGCCAGATGGGTCACCACGCTGCGGCGCACCTCGCTCTCGAGCACGTTGACGCGCTGGTCGCGGTCGTAGAGCTTGGCCTGGGCCTCCTCGCCGCCCAGGCCCTCTATCAGGACCCGGTAGACGAACTTGTTCATCGAGACGCAGATGTCCAGCATCTCGCCCACGCGGCCGGTGGTGGCCGAGCTCCAGTTGTCCTTGCGGAAGATGTCGCGGAAAGATCCGAAGACTTTCATGTCGAACTCCTAGTGGAACATCCTCGAAACGAGGACGAAGGCCAGGGGCAACACGAAGAAGAGCCCCAGCATGTAGTAGACGGCGAACCACTTGTTGACGGCGGTGCGGGCGGCCAGCCCCTTCGCCAGGCGCACCGGGATCCGGCGCATCCCCCGGTGGGGATAGAAGATGGCGATGCCGCTCAGGTTGAACAGCAGGTGCACCAGCGCCACGGTCACCGCCGCGGCGTTGCCCGTCAGCGAGGCCAGCAGCGCGGTGACGGTCGTGCCCACGTTGGCGCCCAGGGTCACCGGCAGCGCCGTCTCGAGAGAGATGATGCCCGCGCCGACCAGCGGCACCAGCAGGCTGGTGGTGATCGAGCTGCTCTGGACGGTCACCGTCACGACCACGCCCAGCAGCATGGCCAGCAGCCCGTGCCCCTGGAGTTGCCGGCCGAAGGCCCCCTCCGCCCTCGAGATGACGACCTGCCGCATGACCCGGGTCAGCATCGCCAACGCGAAGAACAGCAGCGCCAGCGCCAGCACGAGCATGATCACGCCGGCGGCCGTCTCGGCCAGCGACCAGTCGTCCTCCAGCAGGCGGCTCACCACCTTGGCCAGCGGCTTGGTGGCGGCCTTGACCGGGCTGTGGAACTCCACCCCTTCGGTGCCGACCAGCAGGCCGGACAGCCACGAGGCCGTGCGCTCCAGGTAATGGGTGGCCTGCTCCAGCGGGAAGAGGATCAGGATGGTCAGCAGGTTGAAGAAATCGTGCATGGTGGCGCCGGCGAAGGCGCGCTGGAACTCCCGGCGACGTCCCATCGATCCCATGGCCACGATGGTGTTGGTGACCGTGGTGCCCATGTTGGCGCCCATGATGATGGGGATGGCGCTCTGCACCGTCAGCGCGTCGGCGGCCACCAGGCCCACCACGATGGACGTGGTGCCCGACGAGCTCTGGATCAACGAGGTGGCCAGCAGCCCGATCATCAGTCCGATCACGGGATTGGTGGTGCCGGTGATCAGGGCTTCGCTGAATGACTTGCCGAAGGTCTTGAAGGACACGCCCATCAGGGTGATGGCGAAGAGGAAGAGATAGAGCAGGATCAGCAGCGAGACGATGCGCAAGATGACGGGCAGCGGGCCCGACGGTCCGTTGGCGTCCGCCCCGGCGGCGGGCGGTCGGCTTACGTGCACGTCTTATCCCTTCGGTCGGCAAGGTCCGTTCGGGGCATCGAGGCGGTTTCGGGCGGGACGATATCCCACCGGCCGTGAACTGTCAAAGATCGATTCCGGGGATGCAATGAGAGGGGCCGGGGCATCCGCCCCGGCCCCCTGCTGAAGGTTGTCCCCGCCTATTTCACGAGGGTCATGCGCTGCGTCGCCTGGAGATCGCCGGCGACGATGCGGTAGAAGTACATCCCGGACGCAGCGGATCCGTCAGCGTCGGTCCGGCCGTTCCAGATCACGTGATGATCGCCGATTCCCCTGACCTCGCCGTCCACCAGGGTCTTTACGAGCCGGCCGCTGGCGTCGAAGATCTGCAAACGCACATCGACCGCTTCGGGCAGCGTGAAAGAGATGGTCGTCGATGGGTTGAAGGGGTTCGGGTGGTTGCTGATCCGGAACGCCAGGGCGTTCTGCGGCGTCTCGACGGCTGTCGCCGTGGTCTCGACCACCTCGAGGCGCGTGTTGACGGAGGTCACCGGGACCTCCTGGACCGTTCCGGAGGGCCAGATCACGGTAAGCGCAGCCTCGAAGGCGTCGCCGAGACCGAAATGGCATGTTGTCGGAGCCTGGACGAGATACCCCGCGGGAGCGATTTGGCGGACCTGGGTCTCGCCGCCGGCCGTCAACTCGAGCCGGGCGCCGAGCCCGTAGCGGTTGGAAGCCGTGCCGACGAGATCCACCTTGAGCCAATTGCCGCCATAGAGACCGTTGCGGAACATCCGGTTCGGTACGCCCTGCCAGGTGTGGTTGGAGACGTAGAGGTCCAGATCGCCGTCGCGGTCGTCGTCCGCGAAGGCCGCGCCCCAGGCGGTCAGCTCGGCGGTCGCCAGGTCGCCGCAGGTCGTGTCGGCGAAGCCGCCGTCGTGCAGGTTCTGGAACAGCCTGTTGTTGCCGTCGACGTTGGTCAGGAACAGGTCCAGCCAGCCGTCGTTGTCGTAGTCGCCCCACACGCAGGTGCGGCCGTCGCCCTCGTCGCCGGTGACGGCGTCGGTGGCGTCGCCGAACACGCCCACGTCGTTATGGAACAGCTTGTTGGCGCCGTCCTTGTTCACGACGTAGAGGTCCAGCCAGCCGTTGTTGTCGTAGTCGCCCCAGGCGCAGCCCTTGCCGCTGCCGGGATCGTCCACCGGCGGGGCGGACACGTCGGCGAAGCCCGCGCCGAGGTCATTGCGGAACAACTTGTTGGGGCCGTCCTTGACGGTCACGTACAGGTCCGGATCGCCGTCGTTGTCGTAGTCGCCCCAGGCGCAGCCGCGCGACCAGCCCAGGAAGGATGCGGGGTCGCCGACCACGTCGACGAACACGCCGCCGTCGCTGCGCAACAGCTTGCTGCGGCAGTCGTCGCCGGTGACGTAGAGGTCGATGTCGCCGTCCAGGTCCCAGTCGGCCCATGCGCCGGATGTGTTCTGATCGGCGTCGCCGAGGGGGCCGTCCGTCACGTCGGTGAACGCGCCGTCGTCGTTGCGGTAGAGGACGTTAGCATCGCCGTAGTTGACGACGTAGAGATCGAGGTCCCCGTCGTCGTCGTAATCGCCCCAGCAGCCCGCGCGCGAGTCGCCGTAGCCGCCGAGGACCATGTCCAGCTTGACGTAGTTGCCGCCGCCGTCGTTGCGCAGCAGCCGGTTGGCTCCGTTGTTGGCGAGGAAGAGGTCCTCGTCGCCGTCGCCGTCGAAGTCGCCCCACGAGACGCCGTGGCCGTCGACGGTGTCGCCGAGGGGGCCGGTGGTGGCGTTGGTCCAGAGGCAGCTAGTGGACTGGCCGGCCACATCGAAGGTGACGGTCTCAACGGTGCTCAGGCCGATGTAATTGACGGCCGTGATCCGGAGTTCGTGCTGGCCCGGGGCGTCAAAGGCCATGGTCTGCCCCGAAGCCAGGTCCGTTGTCAGATCCACGATGCCGACCAGGTCCATGATCCCGCTTTCGGGATCCTGGGCATCGAAGGTGAACTCGACCTCTTCATGCAGCCCGAAGGTCGCACCCTGAGCAGGTGAAAGCACCGTGATGAGCGGTGGCGTAGTGTCCGGATCGGGTTCCGTCACGCCAAGGACGAAGGCGAAGGGGTAGTCGTCGATCGGGACGTCGATGGCCGTTATTTCGAAAGTCCATTCCCCGTTCATCGGCTGATCGATGATGGAGATCAGTGGCGGTTGATCGGATTGCCACTGATCGTGGACCTCACCGTTCGGCATGTAGGCGGTGATCCGGAACTCGCTGCCCGCCCAGTTCAGTATGACCTGGAACGATGAGCTGCCGTTGTTCATGAAGCTGTACACGGCTGTGAGACCCTGGCTGATGAGGTCGAGCGCTTCCGTACCCATGGCGTAGCTCGAGCCCATCATCTGTTCGGTCGTCCTGAGCAGGTCCTCGACCTGCAGGTCGTCGATCAGCCAGTAGTTTCCGCTGTCGTGGATCAGCATGTACGCAATCTCGTCCCCGGAGACGCTCAGTGGCGAAAGCTGGTATGATCCGAGGTTGCCGGGAGTATAGTCTTGATCGATCAGACTGCCCTGCGCGTCGTACGCTTCCAGATAGAGCCCTGTGTACGTGCTCGTCAGCAGGGAGATGCTGCGTGCAGTCGCACCCGTGAAATCGATGCGTCCCATGCCCTGGTTCGGACCGAGCCAGGCGAAAAAGTCGCCGTTGCATACGTACTGGCCATAGGGATCGACATTGTAATTGCCCGTCCGGACATCACCGTACAACCAGTCGTAACCCTGGGTCGTCGTGAAGAACATGCCGGGGATCGTGCTGCTGATCACCGCGCCGTCCGTGCCGTCCTCGAAGTCCATGGCCGCGACACTAGCCACTTCGGCTACAGTAAAGGTGTTAACGACCGACCAGGGACCTGCTGGGTTCTCGGCGTAATCTTGGGCACGCACCCGCAAGTAATAGGTCCCCGCGGGCAGTGAGAGGCTTCCTTCGGTTCCGGTATATTCGGCCTCATGTACCAGGGAACTGAAATCGACAGCGGCCGATATCTGGACTTCGTAGTAACATCCGCTCGCATAGAGTTGATTCGTGTCTGCAAAGTTCGGATCGTTCACGTCGCCCCAGCGCAGGGTGATAGCAGCCCGTCGAAAAACCCCGAGTTCGCCCTACGCCACCGTTCCCCAGAGATGATGACCGGTGACACACCCACCGGGATGTGATCTCACTCTCACTCGTGCTCGGAGAACTCGCCTGACAGTCCGCAAAAAGGCGCCCACCGCCGCCCGGACAGGGCGCCTGAGGTCC
>JAHIYU010000131.1 GCA_018814885.1 bacterium
AGGCGCGTCTGGCCGACCTGGCGCGCCCGTCGCGCCTTACCACAGGCGTCGAACGCGACGACCGCGCCCTGGCCTGGGCGCGCATCTCTCTGGACAACCTGGTCATGGAGCAGCGCGGTGTGGGCGTCTACGCGGGCTTCTACTGGTTCACGACATATTGGGGGCGCGATACCTTCATCGTCCTGCCCGGCGCCCTGGCCGGCGGCATGGAGTTCGCGACGGCCCGGGAGATCCTCCGCTCCTTCGCCACCTACCAGGACCGCAATCCCGTCAGCCCCCGCTTCGGGCGCGTGCCCAACTTCGTCACCGTCGATCAGGTGCAGTATGCCAGCATCGACGGCACCTGGTGGTTCGTGCGCGCTCTGGACGATTACTGGCAGCGCTCGGGCGATCACGCCTTCGCCCGCGAGATGATGCCCGTGGTCTTCAGGGCGTGTGAAGGAGCCCTGCAGCACGCCGTCGACGCGCAGGGATTGCTCACCCACGGCCACGGCGAGACCTGGATGGACGGGGGCGGCGAGGCGAATCCCTACTCGCCCAGGGGTGACCGGTCGGTCGAGGCCCAGGCGCTGTTCCACAGGGGGCTGCACGTGGCGGCCAAGCTGGCCGCTCGCTTCGACGGACAGGCCGCCGGCCTGCAGGGGGAGAAGCTCGCGCAGCGCTATGATCTGGCCGCCCGCCGGCTCTGGCATGCCTTTCAACTGCATTTCGTGAGCGACGGGCGCATCGCCGACCACCTGGATCCCGACGGTACGCCCGACCGCCAGCACCGCCCCAACGGCCTGCTTGCCCTGCTGGTCTCGCCCGAGCTCTTCAATGACGACCAGTGGCGTCTGATCGTCGAGGAGAACCAGGCCCACACCGTCACGCCCTGGGGTGTGCGGTCGCTGGACGCGGCCGATCCGGCCTACCACCCGCGCCACCTGTTGCTCGACCGCTACTACTACGACGAGGCCTATCACAACGGCGACATCTGGCTCTGGCTTTCCGGACCGTACGTTTCCGCCCTGCCCGACCCCCGCGATGGTTTCGGTCAGACCCGCATGTTGCTGGATGAGATCATGGACGAGGGCGCCGTCGGGACCTTGCAGGAGATTCGCGACGGGGACCGTGCCGTCAGCAACGACGAGTTCGGCGGCGCCACCAGTCAGGCCTGGTCCCTGAGCGAATTGCTGCGCAACGTCGTCGACGACTACCTGGGCGTCGACGTGGATCTCAGCGGCGAGAAACCGCTGATCGAGATCTCACCGTCGCTACCCGCGGCCTGGCCGCTCCTGAGCGGAGAGGTGCGGGTGGGCGAACACACGCTGAGCGTGGATGTCGACCGCCGCGCCGACGGGGAATTGCGGGTGAGTCATCATTTCGACGAGGATGCGCCCGACGAGCTCCGCGAGGCCGTGCGGATCAAGGCGGCTACGAGGTGAGCGCCTGGCCGCTCTCGGCGTCGAAGAGATATATGTGAGCGGCCGGCAGGGAGAGGCCCACGTCCTGGTCCACCGCGGCCTGCACGTTGCCCTGGCTGCGGACCGTGAACGGTTCGCCGCCGATCGTGAAGTAGAGCAGCGTCTCGTTGCCGAGCGGCTCGATCACCTGCACGGGCGCGGTGAACGACGCGCCCCCGCCTCCCACGCCCAGATGCTCCGGGCGCACGCCCAGGGTCAGTTCGCGGTCAAGCCATGGATCGCGGGGCTCCCACCCCGGCGGCATGGGAAGGGCGGCGCCTCCCGGCGCCGCGAAGCGCAGGCCGTCCTCGCGCACCAGCCGCCCGGTGAGGAAGTTCATGGCCGGCGAGCCGATGAAACCCGCCACGAACCTGTTGGCGGGTTTCTCGTACAAGGCGAGCGGGGTGTCGACCTGCTGTACCCGGCCCTCGTTCATGACCACGATGCGCTCGCCCATGGTCATGGCTTCGGTCTGGTCGTGCGTGACGTAGATCATCGTCGCCCGCAGACGGTGGTGCAGGCGCGAGATCTCGGTGCGCATCTGCACGCGCATCTTGGCGTCGAGGTTGCTCAGGGGCTCGTCGAACAGGAAGACGTCGGGGTCGCGCACGATGGCCCTGCCGAGGGCCACCCGCTGCCGCTGGCCGCCGGACAGGGCCTTGGGCTTGCGGTCGAACAGCTGGTCGATGCCCAGGATCTCGGCCGCTTCCCGGACCCGCCGGTCGATTTCCTCGCGGGGCATCTTGCGCAGCTTCAAGCCAAAAGCCATGTTGTCGCGCACCGACATGTGGGGATAGAGGGCATAGCTCTGGAAGACCATCGCGATGTTGCGGTCGCGGGGCTCCACGTCGTTGACCACGCGGTCGCCGATGCTGATCGTGCCGGAGGTGATGGTCTCCAGTCCGGCGACCAGACGCAGGGTGGTGGATTTGCCGCAGCCGGATGGTCCGACGAGCACCACGAACTCGCCGTCGTCGATCTCGAGATTCACGTCGGCGGCCGCCACGATGTCGCCGGGGTAGATCTTGCCCGCTTCCTTGAGAACGACCTTGGCCATCTTCGTCTCCAGTGGGGAAGGGTTGGTGCCGTCGATGGGCGAAGATGCTAAGCCAACCGGGGACAGGAGGCCAGGAAAACCTCGCCCCCGGACGGCCCGGAGATTGCTTCCCGGAATCGGGGCCGGCTCCCGGCGGAGATCGGCGACGCGCTCTGTTGGCTTGTAACTCCAGCGAATTGAGAGAGTTGATGAGCGATGAGCAGGGGGGGGGACGGGTAATCGGGCACGAGCCGATGCTAACGGCGGGAGCGGGTTTCCCCGCTCCCGCCGTTGCACCCATTCTGCTCTGTTCTCGCCTTTGAGGAAGCTCTCTTCGTTGCTTGACACTCTCGATGCTGTATTCTACGCAGGAATCCATGGTGGGGTTCCACTGGATTTCGGAAAAATAACGTGAGGACGCAGATGACCGAAAAACGCTTGTCAGTGGCCGTTTTATGGCACATGCACCAGCCGGATTACGTGGACGGCGTCAGCGGCCGTCCAGCGATGCCCTGGGTGCGCCTGCACGCCCAGTTCAGCTATTACGACATGGTGCGCCTGGTGCTGGAGGAGCCCCGGGCCAAGGCCGTCTTCAACCTGGTGCCTTCGTTGCTGCGTCAACTGGACGACGCGGCGGCGGGGCGCACCGAGGACGACTTCCTCGTCCTGAGCCGCCGGTCCCCCGAAACTCTCGAGCGTGAGGAGAAGATCCGCCTGCTCCGGGATTTCTTCTCCTTCAACCACGCCCGGCGCTTCGTCGAGCTGCCGCGCCTGCGGGAACTGTGGGAACTGCGCGGGGGGGACGGCCGCGTGATGGATCCCGAGGTCGTCACCCGCTTCGAGGACCAGGACATCCTCGACCTGCAGGTCGGTTTCAACCTGGCCTGGTGCGGGCACACCCTGCGCGAGGATCCCCGGATCGCCCGTCTCTTCGTGAAGGGCCGGGATTTCAGCGAGGAGGAGAAGCGCGAACTGCTGCAGGTCCAGCGCGATTTCCTGGGCGAGATCCTGCCCGCCTACGCCGAAGCGGCGGGGCTCGGACAGGTAGAGCTGTCCTGCACGCCTCTCACACATCCCATCCTGCCGTTGCTCTGCGATCTCGCGGTCGCCCGCGAGGCGAAACCCGATCTGCTGTTGCCCGCGACGTCGTTCCTGCACCCCGGCGACGCCTGGTTCCATGTGCGGACGGCCCTGGACGAGATGGAGCGGTACTGCGGCGTGCGTCCCCGGGGCATGTGGCCGGCCGAAGGATCGATCAGCGAACGGGCCCTGCGCGTCTTCGAGACGGAGGGTCTGGACTGGGTGGCCACCGATCAGGGCGTTCTCGCCAATTCCTGGCGGAAGGCCGGCGCCGCAGCGCCGGCGGCGGCCCACTTCCAGCCTTACCGCTGGGGCGGCAGCGGTGCCCCAGCGGTGTTCTTCCGCGATACGGGCCTGTCGGACAACCTGGGCTTCCGCTACCAGTCGTGGCCCGCGGCGGACGCGGTGGCCGACCTCCTCTACCACCTGGACGGGATCCGCCACGAACTGCCCGCGGACGGGGAGTATCTCGTGCCGCTGATCCTGGACGGTGAGAATCCCTGGGAGTGCTACCCCGACAACGGCATCGATTTCCTGCAGCGCCTGTACGCGGGAATCGCCGACGCAGACCACCTGGCGTGGACCACCTTCAGCGAATTCCTCGACCGCGACGGCGTAGACCCCGCGATCCTGCCGTCGGTCTGCGCCGGTTCCTGGATCCGCGGCGACTTCACGACCTGGATCGGCCATCCCGAGAAGAACCGGGGCTGGGAGTATCTCGCCGGGGTCCGCGCGGACTTCGAGCGGAAGCTCGCGGAGGCGGGCGCCCTGATCGACGTGAAGCTGGCGGACGGCACGACCGTCACCGCACCTGATCCCGCCCGGGTCGGGCCCGGCGGCAGGGACGCCTTGTCGCGCGCCATGACGGCCCTGGCCAACGCCGAGAGCAGCGACTGGTTGTGGTGGTACGGAGACGACAATCCCACGGACTTCG
This sequence comes from bacterium, assembly GCA_018814885.1. NCBI lineage: Bacteria > bacterium. Next base: position 4,493 of record JAHIYU010000131.1, read on the forward strand.
GGCGCGAGTTCGACGCCCTGTTCAGGCGTCATCTCGCCAACGTCTCGACCTTGCTGGGCGACGACCCCGATCCGTCGCTGGCCGTTCCGGTGCCCGGACGGGGGGGACAGGCATGAAACTCGTGTTCGGCGTCCATAACCATCAACCGGTGGGGAACTTCGATCACGTGATCGCCGAGATCTACGAGCAGAGCTACCTGCCTTTTCTGGAAGTGGCCGAGAGACACGAGCACTTCCGGTTCTGCCTGCACGTCTCGGGGCCGTTGCTGGACTGGCTGCAACATCACCGCCTCGAGTATCTGGAGCGCGTGGCTTTCCTGGCGCGCGCGGGCCGCGTGGAGATGCTGGGCGGCGGTTTCTATGAGCCCATCCTGGCGGCCATCCCCGAGAGCGACCGCATCGGGCAGCTGCGCATGATGTGCGACTGGCTGGGCCAGCACGTGGGCGCCGCGAGTTGCGGCGTCTGGATGGCCGAAAGGGTCTGGGAGCCGCACCTGGCGGGATCCCTGTCCCGAGCCGGCGTGAAGTACGCCCTGCTGGACGACTATCATTTCGTGCAGGCCGGCGTGTCTGCCGACGATTTGACCTGCGGCCCGCTGCTCACCGACGACCTGGGCGAAGAGGTGGCGTTGTTGCCCATCAACGAGAAGTTGCGTTACCTGATCCCGTTCCAGGACCCGGAGGAGACAGTATCCGCCTGCCGCGATCTGCACGAGGCGGACCCGCACGGCGTGCTGGTGATGGTGGATGACGGCGAGAAGTTCGGCGCCTGGCCGGGCACCCATGAGCTGGTCTACGAGCGCGGCTGGCTGGACCGCTTCCTCACCGGCCTTGCGGCCGAACGGGACTGGCTCGAACTCGCACATCCCTCCGAGGTGCTCGCTGCCCGGCCGCCCCGGCGGCGCGTCTACCTGCCGCCGAGCAGCTATTTCGAGATGTCCGCCTGGTCGCTGCCCATGCCCGCAGCCGAGCGCTTCGAAGAGGCGGTGCACCGATATCGCGACGCCGGCGAGTGGGAACGAATGCGCCCCTTCTTCCGGGGCGGTTTCTGGCGCCAGTTCTTCCAGAAGTACGAGGAGAGCCTGCTGATGCAGCGGCGTGCCCTGCTGCTGCACGAGGAGATCGCCCGTGCCGAGGCCGTCGGGGCGGACGAATCGCGCGTCGACGAGGCCCGCGACCATCTCTGGCGGGCCGAATGCAACTGCGCCTACTGGCACGGCGTCTTCGGCGGACTGTACCTGCCGCATCTGCGCCACGCGATCTACCGCCATCTCATCCTGGGCACGAAGATAATCCACAGCGTGGTGCCTCAACTCTGCGCCCAGATGGTGACGCTGGTCGGCCGGATGGGCACGGATGTTCGCCTGAGCAACGACGCGCTCGAGCTGTTCCTCTCGCCCGACCGCGGCGGCGCCCTGATCGGACTGGAGGACCGCCGCGAGGACTGGAATCTGCAGAACACGCTGCGCCGGCGCCGCGAGGCCTACCACACCCGGATCGAGCGGTCGGCGACCGGGAAGGCCGGGAAGCGGGACGACGCGGGCGGCTCCATCCACGACCTGGAATTCGCCGTGTCGCCGGCGGTCCGCGACGCCCTGGGCGTCGATCCCCAGCCCCGGTATTCGCTACTGGAGCGTTTCCTGCATCCCGGCACCGGTTATCCCGACACCCTCGATGGCGTCGCCGCGGCCGACGGCGGGGATCTGGCCGCCGCGCCCGCGGATCTCGGGGCGCCGCGCTTCAGCGAGACGGGCGCCCTGGAGGACGGTCGCTGCCGTACGCTCTCCCACGGCTATTACCGCGGTCCCGACGGGGAGGCGACGCCGGTGTCGGTGACCAAGGAGGTGGAGCTGGCCCCGTCGGGAGCCTCGCTCGAGGTGCGCTGGACCGTCGAGAACACGGGCGGGGGGCCCCTGCGCTGCCGCTTCGCGCCGGAGTGGAATCTCGCTCTCTACGACGGACAGGTTTTCGCGGGGGCGCCCGGCGAGGATGACGCCCCGGTCCTGGATGCGGTCGGACTCGCCCCTCGCCGCGACTTCTCGGTCCTGGTGCCGTTGCACAATGCCGCCCTGCACTGGCGCCTGTCGGACGATGCCGAGATCTGGGTGCACCCCGTGCGCACGGCCACCCAGGGCGAGGACGGCTTCCATCTGACCTATCAGGGGCATGCCCTGTGGTTCGTCCGCGACCTGGAGATAGAGCCGGGCCGATCCAGTTCCTTCCGGATCACCTTCCGCATCGAGCACGGACTGTCCGTGGAGGACGGTTGATGCGCATCCTCATGGTGAGCACCGAGTACGCGCCGCTGGCCAAGACGGGCGGATTGGGCGACATGGTCGCCTCGCTGTCGGGCGCCCTTTGCGCGCGCGGACACGAGATCAAGGTGGTCATGCCCTTCTACGGCGACGTGGACCGGACGCGCCACGACATCTCCCGCGTGCCGGGCGTGCCCGACGTCACCTTGCGCCTGGGGCGCTCGCTGCGTCGGGCCGGCCTGCATCGCTGGCTCGATCCGTCGGGGCCGGAGGTGTACCTTCTGGAGAACGACGCCATGTACGGGCGGCCCGGCGTGTACGGCTACGGCTCCACGATCGACTTCGCCGACACCGTGCCGCGTCTGGCGATGCTCGGCGCGGGCGCGCTCGCCTTGCCGCAGCTCCTGGACTGGGCGCCGCGGGCGGTGCACGCCCACGATGCCGCCGCGAGCCTGGCCCTGGTCGACCTGGCGTGCTGGGACGTGGCCGACACCCCGCTCGGCGGCGCGGGCTCCCTGCTGACCATCCACAACCTGGCCCACCAGTCCGTCCACCCCCGCGAGCAGTTCGCGCATCTGGACCTGCCCGACGCGCTGGCCTGGCATCCGGGCGCGATGGAATTCAACGGCCAGCTCAACTTCATGAAGGCCGGCATCCTGTACGCGGACCGGGTCAACACGGTCAGCCCCACCTACGCCCGCGAGGTGGTGAGCGATCCCGTCTTCGGATGCGATCTGGGAGACGTTCTGCTGGGCCTGGGCGACCGCTTCACCGGCATCCTCAACGGCATGGACGTCACCGCCTGGGACCCGGCGACAGATCCCGCCGTCGCGGCGACCTATGACCTCGACGATCCCGCCGGCAAGGCCGTCTGCCGCGACGCCCTGGTGGGGGAATGCGGGCTCGAGGGCGACGGCCCCCTGCTGGGCTCGGTGGGACGCGTGTTCCACCAGAAGGGATACGACCTGCTGCCGGCGGTGCTCGACGAACTGATCGACGACGGCTGGCGCCTGGTGCTGCTGGGGACCGGCGACGGAGGCATCTGCGCGACGTTGCACGAGGCCGCCCGGCGTCATCCCGGCCGGTTCGTCTTCCACGAGCGGTACGACGAGACGCTGGCCCGCCGCATCTACGCCGGCAGCGACGCCTTCCTCATGCCGTCGCGCTTCGAACCGTGCGGTCTGGCCCAGATGTACGCCCTGCGCTACGGCTCGGTACCGGTCGTGCGCCGGACCGGCGGCCTGGCGGATACAGTGCCCGACGCGGCGGAACCCGGCGGCCTGGGATTCGTCTTCGACGCGGCGCATCCGGCCGCCCTGCACGATTGCCTGCGCCGCGCGCTTACGGCCTGGAACGATCGCCGAACGTGGCGTATGCTGATGCGCAGGGGGATGGCCGCGGACTTCGGCTGGGAAGGTCCGGCCGCCGCCTACGAGGAGTTGTACGGGGAACTGGGCGTGTCCTGAACGCATCCTGACCATACACGGGAGGGTCGGCCGCTTGAAGATCCTTGATCTGCCGAGACATACGCTGACGATGATCATGGCCGGCGGCAGGGGCTCTCGCCTGCGCCCGCTGACCGAGGAGCGTTCGAAGCCCGGCGTGCCCTTCGGCGCCAACTACCGCATCATCGACTTCACCCTGAGCAACGTCTGGAACAGCAGCCTGCGCCGCATCTTCGTGCTGACCCAGTACAAGTCCTATTCCCTGGACAAGCACCTGCTCAAGGGTTGGCAGATCTTCAACTACGAGGCGGGCGAGTTCCTCTACGGCATCCCGCCCCAGCACCGCGTGGGGGAGATGTGGTACCGCGGTACCGCCGACGCCATCTACCAGAACATCTACCTCATCGACCGCGAGAAGCCCGAGTTCGTGCTGATACTCTCGGGCGACCACATCTACCGCATGGACTACTCCACCCTGCTGGTCCTGCATCAGAATCGGGACGCGCAGCTGACGATGGGCGCGGTCGTGGTGCCGCAGAGCGAGGCCCACGAGTTCGGCATCCTCCAGGTGGACGAGGACTGGCGGGTGGTCGGTTTCGAGGAGAAGCCGGAGAATCCCAAGACGATCCCCAGCAAGCCGGGCTGGTGCCTGGTGAACATGGGCGTCTACGTCTTCAGCAGCACCGACCTGGTGCGCGAGCTGCGCGAGGACGCGGACCGGAGCGACACCAGCCACGACTTCGGCAAGGACGTCATTCCCAAGATGGTGAAGCAGGGCGGCGTCTACGCCTACCCGTTCCTGGACAAGGACACCGGCGAACCACGCTACTGGCGGGACATCGGCACGCTGGACACGTACTACGAGGCGTCAATGGACCTGATCCGGGCGGTGCCGCCGTTCAGCCTCTACGACCGCGAATGGCCCGTCCGCAGCTGGATGGCGCCCACCCCCCCCGCCAAGAGCGTGCACGGCTATTTCGGGGGGCAGAAACCCATCGGCCAGCTGATCGGATCCATCGTCGGCGGCGGGACCATCATCACCGGCGGCACCGCCGAGCGTTCGATCCTGGGCCGCAACGTGCGTCTGGAGGCCGGCTGCCACGTGGTCGATTCGGTGATCATGGACGATGCGATCATCGGCGAACACGCGTCGGTGCACAAGGCCATCGTGGACAAGAGCGCCGTCATCCCGGCCTACATGCGGATCGGCTTCGACCACGAGGCGGACCGCCTGATCTTCGCCGTGACCGGCAACGGCGTGACCGTGGTGCCGAAGGGATGGCGGGCCAAAGCCGGGGCGGGCGGCTGATTCGAGGCGCCGCCGTGCGGATCGATCCCGACCCCGACGGGATCGGCATCTACGCCGGTCGCGGCGCGACACGAGTGGTTCTCCAGGTCGGCCCGCGCGCCGACTTCGCGGTTCACCTGATCGCTGCCGGCGTCAACGATGACGACACCTTCGCCTGGTGCTTGAGAATCCGACGCGACCCCGGGACGGGCCAAGAGTCCGTGTCGATGGCAGCGACCGCTCCTGCCGCCGCGAATCCGCTCCATGATCGGGCAGATTCGTGCTATGTGTAGCCTTGCCGACGATGAAGCACGCATCGTCGCCCCCGCACCGAGGAGCGGATCGATGACAGAGATGACGGCCGACTTCGCCCCCTTCGCGGACAGGATGCGCCGGGAAGGGTTGCCCCGGATCGCCATCCGTACCTTCGAGCATTACTACCGGCAGCTCGCCGCCGGGTCCACCGGTCTGCTCCCGGAAGCGGAGATCGAGCCTGTCGACGAGCTGCCCGACATGGAGGCGTTCACGCCGGACCTCACGAAGCGCGGTGAGCGGGCCCTGCCGCAGACCATCCAGCTCAAGCTGAACGGAGGCCTGGGCACCGGCATGGGCCTCGAGAGGGCCAAGTCGCTGCTGCCGGTCAAGAACGGCCTGACGTTCCTGGACATCATCGCGGAGCAGGCCCTGCGCGCCGGGATCCCCCTGGTCCTGATGGACAGCTACAGCACGCGCGACGACACGCTGGCCGCGCTGGCCGCGTACCCAGGGCTGGACGGGCGCGTTCCCCTGGATTTCCTCCAGCACAAGGTGCCCAAGATCGTCCGGGAGGATCTGACTCCCGCCGCGTGGCCGTCGGCGCCCGAGAAGGAATGGTGTCCCCCCGGCCACGGCGACCTCTACACCGCGCTGGTGACCAGCGGTATGCTCGAGCTCCTCCTGGGCGAGGGTTTCCGCTACGCCTTCGTCTCGAACTCCGACAACCTGGGCGCGGTCTTCGACGCCTCCCTGCTCGGTTTCATGATAGAACGGGATCTGTCTTTCGTGGCGGAGACCGCCGACCGCACCGCGGCGGACCGCAAGGGCGGCCACCTGGCGCGGCGACACGACGGCCGGCTGATCGTGCGCGAGTCGGCCCAGTGCCCGCGCGACGACGAGGCGTCCTTCCAGGACATCTCGCGTCACCGCTATTTCAATACCAACAGCCTGTGGATCGATCTGGCCGCCCTCGACGACCTGATGGCAGAGCGCGACGGCATCCTGGGACTGCCCATGATCCGCAACGCCAAGACCGTCGATCCCCGCGACGATGCGTCCACACCTGTCTACCAGCTGGAGACCGCCATGGGCGCCGCCATCGAGGTTTTCCGGGACGCCGGCGCGGTGCGCGTCCCTCGCTCCCGGTTCGCGCCCATCAAGACCACCAACGACCTGCTGGACGTGCGGTCGGACAACTACGTGCTGACCGACGACTTCCGCGTGGTCGCCAATCCCGCACGCGTGCTGGACAAGGCGCTCATCGATCTGGACGGCCGATTCTACAAGCGGATCGACGATTTCGACGCGCGCTTCCCCCACGGCCCGCCGTCGCTGCTCGCGTGCGGGCGGCTCGCGATTCGCGGCGACATCCGCTTCGGCCGGGACGTCCGGCTGCGGGGCGAGATCGACATGATCAACGAGAGCGGCGCGCAGGCCGCGGTGCCGGACGGAACCGTGATCGAAGGTGCGTGGCCGGCGTGATCAAGCTCGGTACTGGTCCGGCCGGCGATCCTCCCACAGGTCGTTGCGCGGCGTGAGCCGCGGGGACGCGTCGGCCAGATCCAGTTCGGCCGTCGCGGCGCCGGTCTCGTCGCGGCCCAGGCGCTCCAGGTACGCGCCGCCGGGGCCGCAGATCTGGCTCAAACCGATGAATTCCAGGCGTTTGCCCGCGATGCGCTCCTCCGCGCCGACGCGGTTGGTCGTGACGGAGAAGACGCGGTTCTCCAGACTGCGCGTGATCATGGCATCGGGGCAGAAGGGCAGCACCAGGTTGCTCGGGTGGCAGATGACCTGCGCGCCGGCCAGCGCCAGCGAACGCGCGGCCTCGGGGAAGACCCAGTCGAAGCAGATCATCATGCCGACGGTCGTGCCGCAGGCCGCGAACACGGGAAAGCCCAGGTCGCCGGGCTTGAAAAGCACCTTCTCGTCCCAGAAGAGATGGACCTTCCGGTATAGCTCCGTCGTCCCGTCGGGGCGCACCAGCACGCTGCTGTTGTAGATGTGATCGCCGGCCCGTTCGGCGAGACCGGCCACCAGCGTGGTGCCGGTGGCCGCGGCGTGCGCGCGCAGGCGCGTGCAGCTCGGCCCGTCGAGGGTCTCGGCGAAGACCGCCAGCTCCTCGCGGCCGCGGAACTGGTAGCCGCTGGCGAAGAGCTCGGGCAGGACCGCCAGGTCCTGTCCCGCCGGCACCAGATCCAGAGCTGCGTCGATGTTCCTCTCGACCTCGCCGAACACCGGCGAGGTCTGCACTGCGGCCACCTTCAGTCGAACCATCATCCCTCCTTCAGCAAGGGCCGACGCCTGATGTTGCGCGGCGGGCGCAGCAGGTCTTCCAGTCTGTCCAGCATGACCTCGCGATCGAAGAGCTGCTCGACGCGCATCACGGCGGCCTGGCCCATGCGCTCGCGGGCGTCGCGGTCGCCGAGCATGACGGCCAGGGCGTCCTGCAGAGCGTCGGCGTCGGCCGGCGGCGACAGCAGGCCCGTCACGCCGTCCTCGACGATCTCGGGCAAGGAGCTGGCGCGGGTTGCCACCACGGGACGACCGCAGGCCATGGCCTCGACGGCCGCCAGTCCGAAGCCCTCGTAGCGGGACGGGCAGACCAGCAGGTCGAGGGTGCGATAGAGCTCCGGCATGTCGTCCACCCAGCCCAGCAGTTCCACGCTGCCGGGGTGGGGCAGGGCCATCTGCCACGACAGCAACGTCTCGCGGAGGGGCCCGCTGCCGGCGATGCGCAGCACGGGGCGCGGCCCCGATGACCTGGCGACGAGTTTCGTCCAGGCCTCCATCAACAACGGCACGCCCTTGCGCTCGTCGAGACTTCCCACGAAGCCGACCACCAGGGGGGAGGCGGCGGGCATCGGCGTGGGAAAGAAATGACGGCGGTCGACCCCCTTGTACAGCAGGTGGACGCGTGCGGGGTCGAGCCAGGGCGCGCTGCGCAGGGTCGTGTCGCGGGTCGCGCGGGAATTCACGAGCACGCCCGTCGCCACGCCGTTGTAGTACCAGCGGTAGTAGAAGCGGCGGCGCAGGGGGAAGTCGCTCTCGCGGCTCTGCAGGACGACGGGGATGCCGGCCAGACGGGCGGCGACGCCGGCGGCCTTGAGGTCCTTGAGACGGTTGCACAGCACCGCACGCACGCCGTGCCGCGTGAGAATCTCCCAGAGCCTGGCGAAGGTCCAGGGTGCGGCGTCGAAACGGATCGCCACGCCGTGTGCGTCGATGCCCTCCGCCCTGGCCCCCTCCAGCAGGCGCGAACCCGGCGGCGCCACCAGCGATACGCGCCAGCCGCGGTCGCGCAGACCTCGGGCGGTGTCCAGCATCCAGATCTCGGCGCCGGCATAGCCGTCCATGCCGTTGACGAAGCAGACGTTGCCGGGAGGCTTGCGATCCATCAGCTGTTCCCCGGGAGAGAAAAGGGCCCACGGGAGTCCGCACGAGCCCGAAACGCGCTCGAGCGGCATATTAGGATCGATCACGTGCACAGTGGTAGTGATTTGTGGCTCTTCCGGTTCTTGCGTAGTTGAGGGTTGAAAAAATGTGGACATGCCAGTCTCCTATGAAGTTACGACGCTTCAGCAAGGAGGCAAACGAAGCATGTCCACGTCCTTACTCTAACACGGATGGGGTCTGCAGGACTAC
>JAHIYU010000132.1 GCA_018814885.1 bacterium
CAGAAAAGGTGGAGGAAGCTCAGCGGTTATGCGTTGCTTGGGAAAGTGGTCGAGGGAATCGTGTTCATCGACGGGGTGGAGGATGTCGCTGCCTGAGGGGTCATACACAACTCTTGACCATAACTCCTTGACCGCCCGTTCCACCTCGTACCCGTAGATCCCGTCCCGGTCGCGAATCAGGAACCGCGGCGCCGTTTCGAACGGAAATGCTTGAAAGAGCTGCAACGCCGTCCACCCGGCGGTCGGGTTGTATGTGACATTGATGTGTATGATCCGCCGCCGATCCAGCGACAGCACCACGAACACGTAGAGCGTGCGGAACATGACCGTCGGCACGGTCAGGAAGTCGATGGCAACTGTCTGGTCGAGGTGGTTCTTCAGGAATGTCTTCCAGTTCTGCGTCGGTCGCCCCTTGCGAGTGATCATGTACCGCGCGACGGTCGCCTCGCTCACGTCGTAGCCGAGCATGAGCAGCTCGCCGTGGATGCGCGGCGCGCCCCAGGTCGGGTTTTCCCGCGAGATGCGGCGGATCAGCTCGATCAGCTCCCAGGGGATGCGGGGGCGTTCCGGGTCGCCGGGCCGCGACTTCCGCCGCCACCACGCCCGCCACAGCCTGCGGTGCCAGGCGATGACCGTCTCGGGCTTGACCAGGCGCAGCGGTTTGTGCCAGTCGGACCAGATCCGACTCAGCGCGACCCAGAACAGGCGGTCCAGGGCGGTGAAGGCGGGTCTGGGGGTGGTGCGCTCTAGGACCAGGATCTGCTGGCGCAGGGCGAGGTTCTCCAGGTGCAGGTCGTGGCGGGTGCGCAGCAGGGATGTCAGGAAGCCGAAGATGAGTTTGATCATGATCGGTGGAGGATCGGCGGGTTGAGCCGTGACTTGTGTGACATCTGGATGCGACGAAACTGGCGATTGGACGGGAATATTCTTGCAATTGGACGTCGTCGTACATAGTGTCTGCACATGTGAGTAAGTGTAGACAGTATGTTTGGAGGACTCATGGCCAAACGACCGGAGGATCTCTTCAGGAGTCACGGCGGGCAACTGCGTATGAGCGAAGCCCTTAGGCTCGGGCTGAGCCGCTACCGGCTCTACAAACTGCGGGACGAGGGCGTGATCGAGCGGGTGAGCCGCGGGATCTACCGCCTCGTGGACCTCCCCCCGATCGGCAATCCCGACCTGGTGACCGTCGGACTGCGGATCCCGAACGGGGTGGTGTGCCTGGTCTCGGCGCTCGCGTTCCACGGAATGACCACGCAGATCCCCCACGAGGTCTCCGTCGCCGTGCGGCGGGGGAGCCGCGCGCCCCGGCTGGATCATCCGCCGGTGCGGACTTACTTCTTCGGCGCCGAGGCTCATGCGGCGGGCGTCGAGACGCACCGGCTCGACGGGGCGCCGGTCAGGATCTACGGCCCCGAGAAGACCCTGGCCGACTGCGTCAAGTTCCGTAACCGGATCGGCATGGACGTCGTCCAGGAGGCGCTCAAGGCCTACCGGGCGCGACGCCGGCCCGACTTCGACGCCGTCATGCGCTTCGCCCGGATCTGCCGGGTCGATCGCGTGATCCGGCCCTACCTGGAGGCCCTGATGTGACGGCGCCCCGGAACGTCGCCGCCTCCGTCCGGCAGCGCCTGCTGAACCGCGCCCGCACCGATCAGCGGCCGTTCGACGAGCTGCTCCGGTATTACGCCATGGAGCGGTTCCTGTACCGCCTGTCCCGTTCGGACCATGTAGAGCGGTTTGTCCTCAAGGGCGCGCTGCTGCTGAGGGTCTGGGATTCGCCCCTGCAAAGGCCGACCATGGATATCGACCTGCTCGGACGGACGAGCAACCGGGCGGAGGAAATCGAGGATCTGATCCGAGACGTCATCGGCATCCACGTGGACGCGGACGGACTGGACTTCGACCCCGCCTCAGTCCGTGCGGACCGGATCACCGCGGATGCGGACTACGAGGGGCTGCGGGTCAGGTTCGAAGGGCGGCTCGGCACGGCCCGGATCCATATGCAAGTGGACATCGGGTTCGGCGACGTCGTTTTTCCGGAGCCGGTGGTGGCCGAGCTGCCGACCGTCCTGGGCGATCGGGCGCCGCGTCTGCTGTGCTACAGCCGGGAGAGCGTCGTCGCGGAGAAGCTCGAGGCCATGGTCCGGCACGGCGAGCTCAACAGCCGGATGAAGGACTTCTATGACATCTGGTTGCTGTCCCGGCAGTACGAGTTCGTGGCCGGGATCCTGTCGGAAGCCGTTCGCCGGACGTTCGAGCGGAGGGACTCCAGCCTCTCTCGGCATCCGGCGGCCTTCGATCCGTCATTCGTCGAGGCCAAGCAGGTGCAGTGGTCTGCATTCCTGGATCGGATCCGGGACGAACAGGCGCCGAAGGCGTTTCGGGACGTCGTGGCCGAACTGGAGGCGTTTCTGGGGCCGTTGCTCGAGGAGCTCGAGTCCGAGGGAGGGGAGGGGGGAAGACGCTGGGTGGCCGGCAAGGGATGGGCGTGAAGGGTGATGAGGCTGTTAGTGGGTATTGAGAGCGTTTTCAGAAAACGTGATCCCGTTCTTCGGATACCCGGAACCGATTAGGAAAGTGATCTACACGACCAACGCCATCGAATCTCTTAACGCCCAGTTGCGGAAAGTGACCAAGAAGCGGGGCTCGTTCCCGACCGACGACTCGGTCCGCAAGATCCTGTACTTTGCGGTCATGCGGGCCTCGAAGAAATGGACAATGCCGATCCGGGACTGGCCGAAGGCTCTAAACTTCTTCTCAATCGTGTTCGAAGGAAGGGTGCCGGTCTAAATCATGAAGGCCGCGAATCTGTGTCACGGGGGAGTCAATCCCATTCCTAGTTGAAACTCTCCACGGCCTCCCAACCTCATGCAGCAAGTTTACCTCCCTTGTCCGTCACGCGGATCTCCAGTCCTACCAGGATAGCCTGACGTAGCTTCGGCAGGTGCCGGTAGCCGCACA
>JAHIYU010000133.1 GCA_018814885.1 bacterium
ATGGCCGTGCCCAGGCGTGCGCGCATGTCCGCGAGCCACTCGCGATCCTGGAGCAGACCGGACGGCTCGGACACCTCCTCCCAGCTCACCGTCACCCCCCGCGTGGCACCGTCCGTGCGCAGCCACTCCACGCCCGGAAAACCGTCGGGGCGTGCTTGATTCTCCTTGAAGACAGAGGGCAATTCGATGCGAAAAGCGTATGCATTCCAGGCGTTCTGTGCGATGTCGGGCATGAGCCCCTGGCGACTATTATCGTGTACGATGCGCCTGTTGATGTCGCGGAAGAGGGTGTCCCGCAGGGCAGGCGACTGGTCGTTGAGCGAGCGGATCAGGTCGTTGGGATTGCGGGCGACGGCCACGATGGCCAGTTGATTGCGAAAATACGGATCATGCAGCGCCACGACCCCGCCCCGTCCGCTCGTGAGCCGCACCAGCGCGTCGCGGGGCAGCAGCTTCTCGACGGCTTTCTGCACGGGGCCTCCCGCACCCCAGCGGCAGACGAAGAAAAGGTTGCGGTAGTTGCGCCCGTCCCGCCAGCGCTTGTCCGTGAAATGATGGAAGCGGTAGGTGTCCTCTTCCCTGATCACGAACGTCTCCTTGGGGCTCAGTCGCTCCAGAACCGGTTCGAGTGCGGTCACGAGCTCGGGATCGGTCGTCATGACGGCGATCTCTCCATAGGAGCCGACTGCGGAGATGATGGTCTCGCGTCCGTCCCGCTGGCATCCCCCGAGAACCGCTCCTAAAAAGAGTGCCGCCCCGAGGATCGCGACGGCACGCAAGCGGGTAATCATGACATCACTCCGAGCCTCAGATCAATGGGTCTCCTCGCCACTTTCAGCTTCAAGATAGTTGATATCGGTGCCTTCGAGCAACGATTTAAGAGCGACGTTCTCGGCCTGCAGCTGTCGCAGCATGAATTGCAGGCGCCCGTTTTCCTCGCGGAGGGCGGCGACCGCATCGAGACCCTCGCGATCCGATCCGCGCCAGGAGGTGGGCACCCAGCCCGAACGGTCCAGGAGGTTGGGTTGCGTCAGGCTCCAGCCGTTGACGGTCCTGCCCTGGTCGCGCGCGCCGGACAGGAGGGGGCGGTAGCGGGGCAGCAGGGGGAGCCGGTCGGCATTGCCTGCACTCAGGGTCACGGGCGAGGGGGAAACCTCAGTCGCTGCTTCCGCGAAGCGGTGATCACCGGCGGCGGGCAACGGACCTTGCTCGAGCGGGAGTACCCATACGGCGACAACCGTCGCCAAGGCTACGCCGGCGAGCGAGGACAGGGCGAACGAACGCAACCAACCGGATGATCCGTGCGCGGAATCGACCCAGGGCACGGCGCTGGATGCGACCGAGCCTTGCATGGCCCTGTTGAGCTTGAGCTGGAGCGTCCACGAGAAGGTCTCGGACGGCTCGGCAGCCGTGGTCCGCAGCAGACGTCTGCCGGTCTCGAGCTCCCCGCGATAGGATCGGCAGGCCGAGCACCGTCCCACGTGCTCCTCGAGCGCGCGAGTCCTGCGGGCCGGCAACATGCCGTCCATCTCCTGACTGATCAGTTTTCTCGCCGTGACACAAAACATCGATGTCCTCCGGGGCGTTGTCAGCTCTCTTCGCCATTCATCTGTGCCTCGAGACGCTCGAGGTCGGCCAGAAGGGCCTCGTTCTTCAGGAGCGGCTTGATGTTCTGACGGAAACGGTTGCGCGCCCGGTTGATCCGGGAACGGACCGTGCCCAGTTTCAAACCGGTAACCTGTTGTATCTCCTCGTAGGTCAACTGTTCGACTTCACGGAGCAGGAAAGGAATCCTGTACTTCTCGGGGATGGCGCGGGTCGCCTCGGCGATCAGGTCGCCCAGCTCGCGCCCCTCCAGGCGCAGCGTGGGATCGGCCGACGGGTCGGGTGGATCGAGCGGGATGTCGTCGTCGTTCAGCGGGGCAGGATCCAGGTTGAGCATATACGGTGTCCGCTTGCGCTTGCGCACCCGGTTGCGCACCAGGTTGGTGGCGATGGTGAAGAGCCACGTTGAGAACCTGGCGATCTCACGGTACTTGTCCGCATGGATATAGGCGCGAATGAGCGTATCCTGCGCGAGCTCTTCGGCCTCGACAGGATCGGCAACCATGCGGAGGATGAAACTGTAGAGACGACCCTTGAATCGCCTGACCAGTTCGTCGAAAGCCCTTTTCTGCCCCTGCTGGACCAGCGCGATCAGATCCTCGTCGCGCAGCTCGGCATACGCTACGGCGCCGTGCCGGCTCGGATCCTGGTGCTTGTCAGTCATGAACATCGTCAGCTCCTCGCAGGGGTGGCGGGGCAATGACCATCCGCGTCAACAACGGACCATTTGGCGAGTTCCCGCCAAGCGGAAAAAACTAGCGCCCGGGCGACAACAATTCCCCCAGCGGCCAGAGGGGAATGAATACCTCGTCGGGAAAATATTCGACCTGCCTGTCCGGCAATGCCACGACTCGCAACGACCCCGCCCTGCGCGACGATGTCAACCGCCACCCGCGCTCTCCCGCGAAGCTCACGCGCCACACCTCGTCCCCGGCGCCCCGGCCCCGGCCCCTGTCCTCCAGTCTGCGCCGGAACCCGCCGGCTTCGGCGGCCGGCCACGTGACGGCGCAGACATCATCGTCTTCGTGGGTACGTTCGGGCCAGGGCGTCCGCGAATGGCGGTGCCGCGGCCGTCGCATCTGCACTTCGGCTCCGCAGGCGATCAACCCGGGCATGGCGTCCCGTCCGGAGGCTGCCAGTTCGAGCAAGGCGGTCAGGCGCTGTCGCTGGCCGGGAGACAATACCTCAATCTTGTCTCGCCAGGGCTGCAGGAAATCGCCATGATCCCCCGTGGCGACGATCGTCCAGCCGTCCCCCAGCTGGTGCATCAGGTCGTTCATAGCCGCCTGGCCCCTCTCCGCCTCCTGCGTCAACAGGACGTCCAGGCGCCAAGGTCCGTCCGGGTCGCGCAACCAGCAGGCGAGTCCCTCGGCACTGCGTCCCCAGGCCGAGAAGCTCCAGGTGACCCCCTGCAAATTGCCGGCCCGCTGGGCGGGATCGCTCCCGGCGACGGCAGAGACCGCCATCGCACAGAAGCAGAGGGAAAGCACGGATGATTTATGCTTGGGCGACAGGTTCCTCATTGCTTCACCGGCTTCAGCTCTTCGATCACCGGCTGAAGCGATGCGGCGTCCCCTCCCAGCAGCAGCGCCCTCTCGAGGATCTCGAGGGCGCGCTCGTGACGGCCGAGCTCCAACAGCACCATGCCCAGGTGCTCGAGGATCTCGGGGTCTTCCGGCAGGGTGTTGGCCGCGTTGACGAGATAATCGATGGCGTCCGCATAAGCGCCCAGGCGATAGTACAACCAGCCCAGGGAATCCAGATAGGCGGGATTATCGGGGTCCTGCTTGAGGGCGGCCCGGATCAGGCGCTCCGCCCTGTCCAGTTGGACTCCCTGGTCGGCCAGCGTGTAGCCCAGAGCGTTGAGCACGACCGGATCCCCGTCGTGCTCCGTGAGCAACGACTCCAGGACCTCCCGCGCATCGTCGTGCCGGCCGGTCTTGTCGTAGGCTAGGGACAGGTTCATGAGGGCTTCCCGCCGGAACTTGGGTTCTGTGGCGGCAATCAGGTAGGACGACACAGCGCCCTCGTGCTCTCCCATGGCCTGGTACGTCGCGCCGATCATCATGTGGCTCGAGGGCGTATCGTCCCCGGCCAGCAGTTCCTGAGCCTTGCCCGCCAGGGCGAGGACTTCCCGGCGCAGCGGGTCGTCGACAGGCAATCGCCCGCCATGGGCGAAGGCGTCAGGATGCAGCTTGCTCAAGATCGATATCAAGGACAGCAGAAAATCGGGGGCCATTGGATCCATCTCGATGGCGCGGCGCACGTGCTGCTCGCCTCCATTCAAATCGCCGGCCTCCGCCATGAATTCGCCCAGGAACAGCTGCGGCAGGGGAGACTCGGGCCACCGGCGGACGGTGGATTCCAGGGCGGCGACCGCCGCTGGCCAGTTCCCCCGGCGAGCGAGCAGTCGCCCCATGAACAGGGAGGTTTCCAGGTCCAGCGCTTCGGTGTCGAACAGGGGCTGCAGGAACCCGGCCGCCACGGCATCCCGGCCCTCGCCAACGATCAAGCCGGCGGCGGTCCTTACCCACGAGGTATCCAGCACTTCGGAGCCGACCGCCGAGAGACTATCGCCGGTCATTGCCACTGTGATGGCTGCCGCGTCGCGTCCGAGAGCGATATGGTGCTGCAGGGCCCCGAGACGCAGCGGGCGCGACTCCGGCAGGGCAGTCAGGCCTTCGGCCCAGATCGCGGTCGCCTCGGCGTGCCGTTGCAGATGCACGGCCATCTCGGCCATCGCCATGTAGATATGTTCGCGCTCTTCGGGCAGGACGGGCAGCAGGGAGCGATAGGCGCTCAGGGCGTCGTCCCAGCGGCGGGAACGCGACAGGATCTCCGCCTGCAGTATCCCGAGCTGGAGGGAATCGGGATGTTGCAGCCGGAAGGCTTCCAGGGCGCCCAGAGCCTGGTCGTAGCGCTCCATGGCTACGAGGAGGGACACATGCTGCAGCCAGGTCTCGTACTGTACGGATTGGCGGGCCACGAGTAGCTGCGATACTTCCAGCGCGTCGCGGAGATAGCCGAGTTGGATCAGGGCGTCCCGATAAGCTGTCGCGAATTCTTCCACTTCCGGGCTCAGGCGGTGGGCGTGTGCGAGATAGGGCACGGCGCCCGCCGTGTCTCCCTGTTCCATGAGTGTCAGACCGATCATGTAGCTGGTGGCCACGCCGTGCGGCAGCTCTTGCAGATCCCGGGCGATCTCCTCGGCGTAACTCACACTGTCTCCTGCGGCCGGTTTCGTCGCCACGGCCGGGACGGCCCGAGTCCACAAACAGAGGGCCAGTACGGGAATCGCGAGCTGAAACCGCTGAACCAGGGGCATGGCCCCTCCTTGATGTTGCGCCGGCTGGTACAGGACGCGGGAACCATCGCTTAATCCGGATTGTCGAGCAGTCCCGGTTGCGTCCCGAGGCGCCGCATCGCTGCGGTGGCCGCGGCCTGTTCCGCCCGCTTCTTGCTGGGGCCGGCGCCGCGACCGAGCACGATGGCACCGAACAGCACTTCCACCATGAAGGTGCGCGCGTGGTCCGGCCCGCTGGCATCGACCAGGCGATAGGCGGGAGGCGATTTGTGGCGGGCCTGGATCATCTCCTGCAGCCGGCTCTTGTCGTTCACAAGGGTGCGCTCGGTAAGGAACGCGTCCGCGTCTTCGAGCAGCCACAGATCGATGACCTCGGCGGTGGCCTTCAATCCACCATCCAGATAGACCGCGCCGATGATAGCTTCTACCGCATCGGCCAGGATGCTGGCGCGTTTGCGGCCGCCCGTTGCGGCCTCCCCCCTGCTCATCTGGATATGTTCGCCCAGTTTGAGGCGACTCGCCACCCGCGACAGGCTCTCACCGCAGACGAGCTTGGATTTCATCTTGGTGAGGTCTCCCTCCTCGAGCAGGGGATAATGTCGATAGAGGTAGGCGTTGACCACGAGACCGAGCACCGAGTCGCCGAGGAACTCGAGCCTCTCGTTGGACTCGAGGCGGCCACCGCCGAGGATGTGCGTTTGGGATCGATGCACTAGGGCCTGACGCAACAGGTAGGGATCCGTGAAGGTGTAGTTCAGCTTTGCCTGGACGGCCTCCAGGGCCAGGGCTTCGGCGCGCGCGTCGATCACCAAGCGCGTGGCATCTTGTCTGGAGACGCCGCGTGCCACGACGGATTTCAGTCGCTTCCAGAAACCCATGCCCGGCGACTCCCCGCTTCTAGCTCCTTCATCCACTCCAGCGACGCAGGCAGAGCGAGACGTTGTGACCTCCGAAACCGAACGAGTTGCTGAGAGCCGACGCCACGTCCCGCGCGACCGTCTCATTGGGACAATAGAACAGGTCGCAGGCGGGATCGGGCGTTTCGTAGTTGATGGTCGGCGGCAGCTTCCCCGACTGCAGGGCCAACGCGGTGATCGCTGTCTCGACTCCCCCCGCCGCCCCCAGGAGATGTCCGGTCATCGACTTCGTAGAAGAGACGGCGAGTGCGCCGACGTGGTCGCCGAAGAGATCGGCGATGGCCTTGGACTCGATCCTGTCGTTGAAGGGTGTCGAGGTGCCGTGGGCATTGATATAGCCGATCGCCGTCGGCTCCAGCCCGGCGGCTGCCACGGCCAGGCGCATGGCGTTGCGCATGCCGTGTCCCTCGTTTTCCGGCTGGGTCATGTGATAGGCGTCGCCGGTCACGCCGTATCCCGCGATCTCGGCGATGATATCGGCACCACGGGCTAGCGCACTCTCCAGTTCCTCCAGCACGATGATTCCGGCGCCCTCGCCCAGGACGAAGCCGTCGCGCTCCGCGTCGAACGGGCGGCTCGCGCGTCCGGGATCGTCGTTCCTCGTCGACAGGGCTTTCATGTTCGCGAAACCGGCCAGCGCCATGGGGCTCACACTCGCCTCGGCGCCGCCGGTGACCATCAGATCCGCGTCGCCCATCATGATGTGCATGGCCGAGGCGACCAGCGCATGGCCGGCCGAAGCGCACGCGGACACGGTGGCGTAGTTAGGACCGCGGTAGCCGAAGCGGATGGATACGAGGCCCGTGGCCATGTCTGCGATCATCATGGGTATGAAGAGAGGCGAGACGCGCGACGGGCCCTGCGCGAGCAACTTGCCGTGCTGCTCCTCGAAGGTCAGCATGCCGCCGATACCGGAACCGATCAGGACTCCCGCGCGCTCCGGATCGAACTCGCCCGGCGCGGCCTGCGCCACGGCCTCGGCGGCCGCACAAACGGCGAACTGCGCGTAGCGGTCCGCCTTGCGGGCGTCCTTGGGATCCATCGCCATGGTCGGATCGAAATCCTTGACCTCGGCGGCGAAGTTCACCTTGAAATCGGAAGTGTCGAATGCCGCGATCGGCCCCACGCCGTTGCTGCCAGCGAGCAGGGCTTGCCACGTTTCATCGCGCGTGAGTCCGACGGCCGTGATCATGCCGATTCCCGTGATAACGACCCTGCGTCGCTCCATCGGTTACCTCCCAGCAAATGAAGACTGCCCCGGTGCCGGGCGGGAAGCCCAGAACCGGGGGCGCATCGACCGGCAGCGGGTCATTCGACCGGCATTCCAGCAATTTCAGTCCAGGTGCGACTCCAGGTAGTCGATGGCATCCTGGACCGTCCGGAGTTTCTCCTGATCCTCTTCGGGGATGGTGATGTTGAAGACCTCTTCCAGGTCCATCACCAACTCGACCGTGTCCAGGGAATCCGCCCCCAGGTCGTCGGTGAACGAGGCCTCGGGGGTGATCTGCTCCGGGTTCACGGAGAGCTTACGCTCGATTATCTCGTACACCTTTTCCTGAATGGAACTCATGGCTGGCGTTCCCTCCTTGGGAATGTTCTCAGGTAACCATGCCGCCATCCACCACGATCGTCTGTCCCGTGATGTAGGCCGCGTCTTCGGACAACAGGAAAGCGACGGCGGCTGCGACATCTTCTGCCGAGCCGAGCCGCTTCAAGGGGATCGCCTTGAGCATGTCCAGCTTGACCTGCTCGGGGAGATCGTGGGTCATGTCGGTGGCGATGAAGCCCGGGGCAATGGCATTGCACGTGATGGCTCGCCCACCGAGTTCCTTTGCCACAGACTTGGTCATGGCGATCACGCCGGCCTTACTGGCGGCGTAGTTGGCCTGTCCGGCGTTGCCCGAAAGACCGACCACCGAAGCGATGTTGACGATCCTGCCGATTTTCTGGCGCATCATAAGAGGCGCCACGGCCTTTGTAAAGTAGAAGGTTCCGGTCAGGTTCACATCCAGAACCTGTTGCCACGCTTCGGGCTGCATTCTCAGTAGGAGGCCGTCGCGGGTGATGCCGGCGTTGTTCACGACGCCGTAGATCGGCCCCAGTTCCGCGGCTGCTCGCTCGACCAGGCCCTGGACCGAATCCCAGTCGGCCACGTTCCCGGCCAGGGGCAGGTACTTGCCGTCTCCCGCGAGGGACGCCGCGGCTCCCGCCACGGTCTCCTCCATGATATCCACGAGCGCCAGATCGTACCCGCGGGAGGCCAGCGTACGGGCGATGGCCAGACCGATGCCCCGTGCCGCTCCCGTGATGATCACGGCCTTGTCACTCATCTGCCACTCCTTGGTTGCGGAGAATGCCCGCAGTCCGGCCGAAAGGCGGTAAAGCGCAGCATTATGCCAGCAGATCCCCGAGCCTGTCCAGTACCGTCTCGAGTTCCGCCGCCGTGCCGACGGGCAAGAACGCGATGTCCGGATGTTCCCGCCGCGCCAGGTTGCTCAGGACCTTGCCGGGCCCCACTTCCAGGACGACTCGCGGCTTCTCGCCGGTAGCGCCGCCGGACGCGATGACGTCCAGGCTTTCGTGCCACAGGACGGGCGCCGTCAGCTGGCGCCGGAAACCGTCCTTGAGCATCGTCCCCGCGGTAACGGGGCTGGCGGAGACATTTGCCACCAGCGGCGCGGACGGGTCGGTGACACGGACGCCCTCCAGGTGCTGCGCGAAGGACGCCGCGGCATCCTCCAGCAGGGGCGAATGGAAAGCGCCGCTGACGTTCAGGCGGATCGCCCTCTTGGCGCCCGCTTCCTTGAGGGCCGCGCACGCGGCCTCGACAGCCGCCACCTGGCCGGAGATGGCGACCTGGGAGGACGAGTTGTGATTGGCCAGCACGACGACGCCGTGAGTCTCGGCGATCCTCGCGCAGACCGCCGACACCACGTCGGCCGACAGGCCCATGACGGCGGCCATGGCGCCGGGCCGCTCCTCGCCCGCGGCGAACATCAGCTCGCCGCGCTTGCGGACGAGCCTCAGACCGTCGGCGGGTAGCAGGGCGCCGAGGACCACCGCGGCCGAGAATTCGCCCAGGGAATGTCCCGCCGCCGCGCTAGGGACGATGCCCCTTTCGCGCAACTCCAGGGCGACGGCAACCGAGTGGGCCAGGATGGCGGGCTGGGCATTCCGGGTCTCGGTGAGCGTTGCGGCTGGGCCCTCGAACATCAGATCCGTGAGGGGGTGGGCGAGGATGCGGTCCACGTCCGCGAGAAACCTGGCGCCGGGACCGTCTCCGGCGGCGAGATCGCTGGCCATGCCCACGGCTTGTGAGGCTTGTCCCGGGAATAGCATCGGCAGCCTGTGCATGAGGAACCTCCAGCGGGTGGGGTCAGGATGACGCACGCAAACGTTGCATCAGGCGCGCAGGCATGTCGTGCGAGGCGAGTCTCGAGGCGATGCGGAGGGCGCTGGTGACCGCACGGGCCGAGCTGGCGCCGTGACCGATGATGACCGAGCCGCGCACGCCGAGCAGAAGTGCGCCGCCGGTGGAGGCGTAGTCCAGGCGATTCAACAGGTCGCCGAGGCCCGCCGAACCGACACCGTTCGCGGCGGCCGGAGCGCTGTCCCGGTAGGCCTTCAGCAGGAAGGCGCCGAAACCCTCCACCAGCTTCAGCACCATGTTGCCGGTGAAACCGTCGGTGACGACCACGTCGGCCTCGCCGAAAAGCAGCTGTCGTCCCTCCACGTTGCCCACGAAGTTCAGGTCCGAAGCGGCCAGCAGCGCATGGGCGGCGACCGTCAACTCGCTGCCCTTGCCGGGCTCCTCGCCGATGTTGAGCAGGCCGAGACGCGGTCGTGCGACCTCCAGCAGTTCCCGGGCGTAGACATCCCCCATCACGGCGAAGGTCACGAGGTGTTGCGGGGTGCACTGGACGTTCGCACCCGCGTCGAGCAACAGGAAGCGGCCGTCGTAGGTGGGGATGACCGTGGCGATGGCGGGCCTGTCGACGCCCTCGATCCGCCCCAGGAGCATCAGGCTGCCGGCGACCATGGCGCCCGTGCTCCCGGCGCTGAAGACGGCCTGCACCCGGCCTTCCTTCTGGTCGCGCATGGCGCGGACGACCGGCGAGTCGGGCTTGGCCCTCACGGCCTGGGCCGGGGACTCGGCCATCTCGATGATCTGGGCACAGTGGACGATCTCGTAGGACGAAGGCACGGCAGCGAGGCCGGCTATCTCGCGCTCGATCGCATCCCGGTCGCCATACAGCGCGAGGCGGAAGCCGCCTTCGCGCAAGGCGTCGAGGGCGCCGGGCACGAGCGCCGGCGGGCCGATATCCCCGCCCATGGCGTCGACGGCGACGACGGGGGGCTCCGTCGCTGCACGGCTCATTCAGCGTCCTCCATACCTGCTTTCACGTCCTAGTCGACGACCATCACTTCGCGCTCGCCGTAATGACCGCATTTGCGGCAGACGCGGTGGGGGCGGCAGGCTTCGCCGCAGTTGCCGCAGCGCGTCACGCAGGGTGAGGCGAGGTTCCAGTGCGAACGCCGCTTGCCTTTCTTGGCGTGGCTCGTCTTCTTCTTGGGAACAGCCATCTCGTATCCTCTTTTCCGTTGTCCCTCAGGACGGCAAGCCATCCCAGCGGGGATCGATTATCTCCTGAGCACAGTCGCAGGTCTCGACGTTGCGATCGGCACCGCAGTGGGTGCAGATCCCGCGACAGTCCTCCCTGCAGATCATCTTCTGAGGCAAAGTCAGGAGAGCGGCCTCCTTCAGGGCGGGGGTCAGATCCACCTCGCCCTGGGCCCGGTGAACCGTCCAGGCCGAGCCATCCTCCTCGTCATCGACTCTTTTGTCGCGAACGATCGCCACATCCACTTCCGCGACATATCGCATCTCGAACCCGGCGAGACAGCGATCGCACTCGGCTTTCCCGGAGACGACCAGGTCCCCGCGTACGGAAACACGGCTAACCGTGCCGTCGGCCTGCAGCTCGCCCACTATGCGCACCTCGCCCGCGTCGCCTTCCTCGAGATCCAGTCGGCAGGTCTCGTCGACCAGGAGCGATGAGCGTCCGCAGGGCAGTATGTCCAGATTCAGCTTCATGCAAGCGCCCCACGTTACAAGCCGCCGGGCCGTCTGTCAAGACGACCCACGGGCGCCGCCGGACCGTCCAGACGACGCCGGACCCGGATCTGCCGTCGATCCGGCGTCAGCCGAAGATGATGTCCAGTTCGACCTTGCCGTTCGCCACGGAATCGGAGGCATGGACGGCGTTCTGGCTGAGCGAGGTGCCGAACAGCGAGCGGATCGTGCCGCAGGCGGCGTCGGCCGGATTGGTGGCGCCCACCAGTTCACGCAGTTTCACGATGGCGTTGTCGCGTTCCAGGTGCACCGCGACGACGGGGCCGGAGGCGATGTAATCCACCAGATCCGGAAAGAACGGGCGCTCCCGGTGCACGGCGTAGAAGCGCTCCACCGTGCTGCGATCCAGGTGCTTTAGGGCCAGGTTCTTGATGCGAAAGCCGTTCTTCTGGACCATGGCCAGGATCTCGCCGACCGCCTGTGTCCGGGCGGCGAGGATCTCCGGCTTGATCATCATGTATGTCTGCTCCAACTGTCCATCCTCCAGTCTATTGCGGGGCATCCCTCCAGATTTCCTTCAACAGGGGCACCACGTCCACGGGACGATCCGCGACGGGAATGTTGGCCGCTTCGAGGGCCTGCTTCTTTTCGGCTGCCGTGCCGGAGCCGCCGGTGACGATGGCGCCGGCGTGCCCCATGCGCTTGCCCGGCGGCGCGGTGCGGCCGGCGATGAAGGACACGACGGGGATGTCCATGTTGGCATTGATGTACTCCGCGGCGCGTTCCTCGGCGTCGCCGCCGATCTCGCCGATCAACACCAGCGCTTGCGTCTCGGTATCGGCGGCGAACGCCTGCAGGGCGTCCATGAAGCTGGTGCCGATGACGGGATCGCCGCCGATGCCCAGACAGGTAGTCTGGCCCAGACCGGCCCGGGTCAGGGCATCGACCACCTCGTAGGTCAAGGTGCCGCTGCGCGAGATGAGACCGACCGATCCGGGGGCCACGATATTGCCCGGCATGATGCCCATCTTGACCTTCTGGCCGGGGTTGATGAAGCCGGGACAGTTGGGACCGACCAGCCGCACGCCCCTCTCCTCCAGATAGGGCATGACCTTCACCATGTCGAGGGTGGGCACGCCCTCGGTGATGCAGACCACCAGCTTGCAGCCGGCGTCAGCGGCTTCGCAGATCGCGCCGGCCGCGCCCGCGGGGGGCACGAAGATGACCGAAGCCGCGGCGCCGGTCTCGGCGACCGCCTCGGCCACCGTATCGAAGACGGGCACCTTGCCCTCGAAGGTCTGTCCGCCGCGGCCCGGCGTCACGCCCGCCACGATGTTGGTGCCATAGTCGAGCATGGACTTGGCGTGGAAGCTCCCGTCCCGCCCCGTGATACCCTGGACGAGGATCTTGGTGTCGCCGTCGCAAAAGATCGCCATGAGTCTCTCCTCTGCCGCCGGCTACTTGCCGGCCTGCTCGATGGCCTTCTGCACGGCCTCGTCCATGGTGGCGGCGGGGATCAGGTCGGTCTCCGCCAGGAGTTCGCGGGCCACGTGCTCGTTGGTGCCGGTGAGGCGGACCACGATGGGCACCTTGATGTCCATGCGCTCTGTGGCCTCTATGATGCCCTTGGCCACGTCGTCGCAGCGGGTGATGCCGCCGAAGATGTTGAAGAGGATCACCTCGACGTTGGCGTCGCGCAGGATGATCTCCAGGGCCTTGACCACCTTGTCGGGATTCGAGCTGCCGCCGATGTCCAGGAAGTTCGCCGGCATGCCGCCGTAGTACTGGACCAGGTCCATAGTCGCCATGGCCAGGCCCGCGCCGTTGACCAGACAACCGACATTGCCGTCCAGCTTGACGAAGGAGAGATCGGCCTCGCGGGCCAGGCGCTCGCTCTCGTCCTCCGCGTCCAGGTCGCGCAGGAGCTCGAACTTCGGATGACGGTAGAGGGCGTTGTCGTCCAGGTTCATCTTGGCGTCGATCGCCTTGCCCACGCCCTCGTCGGTGAAGATGTAGGGGTTGATCTCGGCGAGGGAGGCGTCCGCGTGCATGAACGCAACGTACAGCTTCTGCATGCCGACGGCCAGCTGCCGCGCCTTCTTGATGTCGCCGGTCATCTTCATGGCGACCGTTAGCGCCTGATGGTCCAGCAGACCGTAGCGGGGGTCGATCGGAAGCTTGAGGATGGCATCGGGATTGTCCTTGGCCACCTGCTCGATCTCCACGCCGCCCTCGGCGCTCGCCATGAGCAGGACCCGGCGGGTGCCGCGATCCACGAGCATGCCCACGTAATACTCCTCGGCGATGGTCTCGGCCGGCGTGATCAGCACCTTGCGGACGATGTGGCCCTTGATGTCCATCCCCAGGATGTTGCCCGCGTGCTCGCGCACGTCGTCCTCGGTCTCGCAGAACTTCACGCCGCCCGCCTTGCCGCGGCCGCCGGTCAACACCTGCGACTTGACCATCACCGGCAAGCCGTACTTGCGCGCCAGCTCCAGCGCGCCTGCGACAGAGCCGGTGGCTTCGCCGGGAGGCACGAGCAGCCCGGCGGAGCGGAACAGATCCTTCGCCTGGTATTCGTGGATATTCACGTAGGAACCTCGCTGTGGTTGATTAGCCTGGACGCGGAACGCGGGGAGCGGCCGCCCACTCTCCGCGCGTGCGATCAATCGATGAACTTCGCCAGCATCGCCCGGAGATCTGGGCTGCCGATCTCCTGCAGATCGTAGGCGACGCGGGCCACGGGCTTGTCGATGTCGACCACCCGCGTCAGGTCGATGGGCGTGCCGATGACGACGGCGTCGCACTCGACGGCGTTGATCGTCTTCTCGAGATCCTGGATCTGCTGTGCGCCATAACCCATGGCCGGCAGCAGGGAGCCGATCTCGGGATAGATCTCGAAGGTTTCGGCGAGCTTGCCGGTGACCCAGGGACGCGGATCGACCAGGTCGGCGGCGCCGCAGCGCAGGGCCGCGATGACGCCGGCGCCGTAGGTCATGCCGCCGTGGGTCAGGGTCGGGCCGTCCTCGACGACCAGCACTCTCTTGCCGAGGATCAGTTCGGGGTGGTCGACCGTCAGCGGCGAGGCGGCCTCGATGATGACGCAGCCGGAATTGATGCTGCGCACGTTCTCGCGGACCTCCTCGATCTGATCGAACTGGGCTTCGACGACCTTGTTGATGATGACCACGTCGGCCAGCCGGACGTTGGTCTCGCCGGGGTAGTAGGTCAGCTCGTGGCCGGCACGGTGCGGATCGGCTACGACGATGTGCAGATCGGGCTTGTAGAACGGCGTGTCGTTGTTGCCGCCGTCCCAGAGGATGATATCGGCTTCCTTCTCGGCCTCGCGCAAGATCGCCTCGTAATCGACGCCGGCGAAGATCACGTTGCCGCGCACGATGTGGGGCTCGTACTCCTCCATCTCCTCGATGGTGCAATCGTGCTTGGTCAGGTCGTCGAGGGTGGCGAAGCGCTGCACGACCTGCTTGGCCAGGTCGCCGTACGGCATGGGGTGGCGGATGGCCGCGACCTTGAGCCCGGCGGCCTGCAGGATCTCGCTGACGCGTCGGGTGGTCTGGCTCTTGCCGCAACCAGTGCGCACGGCGCATATGGCGACTACGGGTTTGCTGCTCTCGATCTGGGTCAACCTCTCCCCCAGCATCTTGAAGTCGGCGCCACAGGCGTTGACCATAGCGGCCTTGTGCATGACATCCTCATGGGAGATGTCGCTGTAGGAGAAGATGCAGGTCTCCACGTCGTGCTCCGCGATTAGCCGCGGCAGGTCCTCTTCGGCCTCGATGGGCACGCCATTGGGATAGAGCTTGCCCGCAAGTTCCGGCGGATAGGCCCGGCCGTCGATGTCCGGTATCTGAGCGGCCGTGAAAGCGACGACTTCGTACTTCTCGTTGTCGCGGTAGACACAGTTGAAGTTGTGGAAGTCGCGCCCGGCGGCGCCGATGATGATGATCTTTTCCCGGCTCATGGGAGACCGTCCTCTCTTGTATGTGAACACGCGTTGAGGCGCCCGCCTCACCGTCGCGACGGGGCGTGCCGGCCGCTCGCGACGCTGCCGATTCGTTCAGGGCAGGCGCCTGATGGACTCGATCAGCCCGCTCGTGGAACATCCTGTTCGCATGCGCACGCGTACCACGTCGCCTCCCCAGGATCGCACCTCAGGCGCGCCGACGATCTCGTCCTCTGCATACTCGTCGCCCTTGACCAGCACGTCCGGCTTGACGAGCGTGATGGTCTCCAGCGGCGTAGGCTGATCAAATATGGTAAGTGCCGCAACGGGGCGCAAATACTGCAACACGGCACAACGGTCGGCCGCGGGTACGAGGGGACGTCGGTGCCCCTTCAGGGCACGCACCGAGGCATCGGAGTTCACGGCCACCAGCAGGATATCCCCACAGGCCGCGGCTTCCGCCAGGTACTCCACATGACCGCGGTGGATCAGATCGAAACACCCGTTCGTGAACACGATGCTCTTGCCGCGGGCGCGTACGCGCGCCGCCCAGGCGGCGAGTTCCGCACGTTCCAGCAGCGGGGCGGCGCCTTTCACCGCTGCACCGCTTCGATGAGCTGTGCGGACGAAATCTCCGCCGTGCCGAGCTCGGCCACGGCGAGGCCGGCGGCGTGGTTCGCGAGATTCGCGGCTTCCAGGAAAGTGGCGCCCGCGGCCAGAGCGGCCGTGTACACCGCGACGACCGTATCGCCGGCGCCGGTGACGTCGAAGACGTCTCGAGCTTCCGTGGGCAGATGATGCTCATCGCTACCCTCGAACAGGGCCATGCCGTGTTCGCCCCGCGTGATCAGCACGGAACGGGCGCCCGTTCGTTCCAGCAGCACCAGCGCGGCGCGCTGCAGGGAGTCGGGATCCACTATGGGTATGGCGGCGGCGGCACCGGCTTCCTTCTGGTTGGGAGTCAGTGAGGTGCAACCGCGGTACTGGGCATAGTCCCCGTTCTTCGGGTCCACCACGACGGGCGTCTCGGCGGCGGCGGCCATGGTGATCACGGCGCGCAGGACATCGTCCGTCAGCACACCCTTGCCGTAGTCGCTTAGCACGATGGCGTCGAAGGGCCCGCTGTAGCGCAGCCGGCGGACCAGCTCGTCGCGACGATCCTCATCCAGCGTCTCATCCGCCTCGACATCCGCCCTGACCACCTGCTGGTGATGTGCGATGATGCGCGTCTTCAGGGTGGTGCGGCGACCGTCCACACTCAGCAGTCCCGTGGCGGCGATTCCCCGCTCGTCGAGCAATCCCGCCAGGGTACGCGAGGTTTCGCCGGTGCCGACGACGGCGAACAGTTCAACCTCTGCGCCCAGGGCCCGTATGTTGGCGGCGACGTTGGCCGCACCGCCCAGCTTGACGGTCTCTTTGCGCAACCTGACCACGGGCACCGGCGCTTCGGGGCTGATGCGATCCACCTCGCCCCAGAGAAAGCGGTCGACCATCGCGTCGCCTACGACGGCCAGACGGAGGTCGCTGAAGCGTGCGATGATTTCCTGGCTGCGATGCGGCATGAGGGCTCCCGGGTCGGAACGAGCAAGACAACGACCGCAAACTAGCACCGGGGCTGCGGGCAGTCAATACGGTGAAGCAGGCCGGGCTGGCGCGTCGGTCTCCCGTGCGTTACCATGGTGTCGCCACCAACCGGGAGGTACCCGTGGATAAGAAGCAACCGCAGAAGATCAGCGTGGAACTGGGCGAGGCGCAGGCCGAGGGGATTTACAGCAACCTCGCACTGATCACCCACTCCACCAGCGAGTTCATCTTGGATTTCGCCAAGCTGCTGCCCGGCCTGCCCAAGGCCAAGGTCAGCGCCCGCATGATCATGACGCCCCAGAACGCCAAAGCGCTCCTGAAGACCCTCGAGGTCAACGTGCACCGCTACGAGGAGAATTTCGGCGAGATCAAGCTGCCGGGCAAGCCGCCGGCGGAGTTCGGCTTCCAGACGACGGATTCGAAGAACTAGGGGGCTGTCGTCCGGCCCCGACGTCTCAATCGATCAAGCGCCGGAAACGAATCGTGGCCAGACCCAGCAGCACCACCAGCCAGACCGCCAGCGCGAGAAACCGCCCCGAGTTCTCCACGATGCCATAACCGCGCCCGACCATGTCGTGGAAGACGGTGATGGCTTGCCCGGTAGGCAGGACCAAGCCGATCTGCTTCATGAATCCGGGCACGATCTCCAACGGCCACCAGAGCCCGCCGAGGGGGGCGAGCGTCATGCTCGCCGTCATGCCGATGCCGTCGGCCTGGCCGGGTGTACGGCAGAACGTGGCCAGCACCAGGGCCATGGCGGTCGAGACGCCCGTGAACAGGATCATCAGGAGCACCAGCGACGCCGGGGATTCGCCGTAGTCGATGTTCATCACCAGGGCGTTGAGCACGAGCAGGACGGTCATCTGCAGCAGACCGACGACCCAGGGGCCGAGCAACATGCCGAGCGCCAGCAGGGCGGGCGACGCGGCGCCCAGCCTGAGCCGGGTCAAGGTGCCGCTGCGCCTCTCGATAACCACGTCGCGGACGGACATCAGCATGAACATCATGACGAACATCAGCGTATAGGCGGGGCCGGTGTGCTGGCCTCCCTTGCTCAACTTCAACTCGGCCTGCTCGCGGCGCCCGAGGAACTCGCTCACGAGGGTCAGTCGCGGCTCATTCCAGAGCGAATCGAAGCGGGCGGTATCGAAGGCGCCGGCAGCGGCCCGGCGGCCGGCGCGCCCGGCCTCGATCCGCAACACCGCCGTCTCCAGGTCCGTGCGCGCCGTCTGCGCGCTCAGCCGATCGGCGTCGTGGAAGAACGAGAGCGACGCCGGCCGGGCGGTCAAGAGACTGTCGGCGAACCCGGCCGGGATGAAGAGGACCGCGGTGCGCCGCCCCTCCCGCACGAGCTCGCGGGCCAGGATCTCGGAACCCACGGTATCCGCCACGACCGCGCGATAGGTCTCCCCATCGGACAGCTCGGCGATCAGGGCCGCCGAGTCGCCGCTGCGGTCCGCGTCGAAGATCGACACCTCCGGGAGGCCGCCCCCGGAGTCGAAGACGCCGAACATCATCCCCATCAGGACCGAGAACATCATGGGCATGCCGAAGAGCCAGAAGATGTTGCCGCGATCGGCCAGGATCTTGCGGATGTGCACTTCGATGAGCGCGAGCAGGGCGCGTCCCTTCACAGCAACTCCCCCCTCCGCTCGCGGCGGTGCAGCAGCAGCAGGGCCACTACCAGCAGGACGGCGGATATGCCGGCCAGCACCGAGAGGGAATCGGTCACCGCGGACAGGCCCCGATCGTAGGAGACGATCGCGGTAAAGCCCTCGTTGGCCCAGTAGTTCGGCGTGAAGCGGGCCGCCGAGCGGATGAACGCCGGCATGGCTTCCGCGGGCACGAAGTTGCCGCCGATGATGGCCATGAACAGGATGATCCCGGTGCCGACCTGGCCCATCTGCTTCTCGGTCCGTGTCAGCATGGCGAGGACGAGGAAGAACGAGGCGAGGGCGGCGCTGGTCACCAGCGCATGTATCGGCAGGGCCACCGGGTCCGGTCCCAGATTCAGGCGAAAGACCAGCCTGCCCACGGCGAAGAGGATCAGCAGCTGCAATAGGCCGTTGCCGGTGGCGAAGGCCCACTTGCCCAGCAGCAGGTCCCGGGCGCGCAGGGGCGAGACGAGCATCCGGCGCAGGGTGCCGCCCTCCCTCTCCCGGTGGATGTCGCCGCCGGCGCCCCCTGCCGAGAACATCAGGAAGAACACGGCCATGCCCGGCAGGAAGTAGTCGAACATGTTGCGGCTGGCGCGGGCGTCCTCGTTCTCCGCGAGCGCCTCTCCGGTCCGGTCCTCCACCCGCAGGTCGATGCTCGCCCGTTCGAACGCGTCCTGGAGACTGAGCTGGTTGTCCAGCAGCCGCTGGAGCTCTTCCCAGGCCGTGCGGGCCTCGGCGGAGCCGTCACGGATGCGGCGGTAGACATCGAGGGTCGAGGCGTCGTCAAAAAGACCGCCGATGGCGTCGGCCTCCCCCCGCGCGGGATACCAGTCGTCGGGCCAGGCGCCGAAATAGGCGGCTTCGCCCGCCCGGACGTACAGCAGCATCCGCTCGAGGATCTGCTCCACGATGCCGGCCTTGAACTCGGAATTGATGTCCTTCCAGAGGGTGACCTCCACCCTGTCGCCGCGCAGAAGGCGAGTCATCAGGTCGTCGGGAATGATCAGCGCGGCCCGCATCTCGCCCGTGCGGACCAGGCGTTCCGCCTCCGCGCGCCCGGTCCACGTGACGTCGAAGAGCCCGGTTTCCCGCAACGCGTCGTCCAGGAACTGGCGGACCACCGCGGGCACGTCGCCGACGACCGCCAGGGGGATCGCGCTGATGCCCGCTTCCCCGCCGAAGCCGCCGAAGGAGAGACCGAGGATGGCCGTCAGGACCAGCGGCAGCAGCAGGGCCACGATCACGGCGTTGCGGTCGCTCCACCAGCGG
Organism: bacterium; assembly: GCA_018814885.1. Taxonomy (NCBI): domain Bacteria; species bacterium. The sequence continues at coordinate 19,376 of JAHIYU010000133.1, forward strand.
CGCAGGTCCTTCACGATCACGGTGCGCAGAAGCAAGGCGTCCTCCTATTCGCGCAGCGCGCGTCCGGTGACCTTGAGGTACAGGGTTTCCAGGTCGGGCCGGATGATCTCCAGCTGCTCGAGGGTGAGGCCGCGCCCGGCGAGCTCGCTCTGCAGGACCGGCAGCAGGCTGGCGCCGTCGCGGCATTCGATCTGCAGCTTGCCGCGTCGCTCGCTCACCTCCAGCACATCGTCCCGGGTCGAGAGGGCGGCGGACAGAGCCGCCATCTCGGCCGCCGGCACCTGGCATCTCATCAGGTCCGCCTCGCCGATCTGCCGGATCAGCTCCTCCTTGTTCCCCAGGGCGACCATGCGTCCCTGGTCGATCACGGCGATACGATCGCAGAGCTGCTCGGCTTCCTCGAGATAGTGGGTGGTGTAGAGGACGGTCAGGCCGTCGTCGTTCATCTGCCGTATCAGCTCCAGGATGCGCGAACGGGCCTGGGCGTCGATGCCCACGGTCGGTTCGTCCAGGAACAGGACCTCGGGACGGTGCACCAGGCCGATCATGATGTTCAGTCGCCGCTTCATCCCGCCCGAGAAGCCCTTGACGGGCCGGCGCGCGTGATCGACGAGCTGACTCACCTCGAGCAATTCCCCCACCCTGACGCGCAGGGCCTTCCCGTCGAGTCCGTACAGCCGCCCCCAGAATTTCAGGTTCTGCTCGGCGTTCAGCTCCTCGTACAGGGCGAGTTCCTGGGGCACCACCCCGATGCGGCGGCGCACCTGGACCGGTTCCCGCGTCACATCGTGACCGCAGACCGTGACGGAGCCCGCATCGATGGGCAGCAACGTGGACAGCGCCGAGATGGTGGTCGTCTTGCCGGCGCCGTTGGGCCCGAGCAGCCCGAAGATCTCCCCCTCTTTCATGTCGAAGGAGATGCCGTCCACGGCGGTCACCGTACCGAAACTCTTAACGAGATCTGAGACCTGGATCATGAGGTGAGCTCCCGGTCGAGTTCTTGATCTTGGCCCGTGCCGACGGCCGCGGCCGCGGATCGCTCGGCGGGCGGGCGCGTCTTCCAGCGGCGGTGGATCCAGAAGTAGTGGTCCGGGTGCTCGCGCACCACGCCGCTCAGGACATCCGTGAAGGACTTCGTCAGTTCGAGTACCGCCTCCTGCTCGTCCCAGGCCGGGTCCATGCGGAGAGGATCGTGGAAGCGCGCCACGTGCGTGCCGTCCGCCTGACGCACCAGGAAGACGGGTATGATGGGACATCCCAGCTTGTAGGCGAAGTAGGCCAGACCGCGGGGCGTCGAGGCCGGCCGCCCGAGGAAATCCACGAAGATTCCGTCATCGCCGGCGTTGGCGTCCGGCAGGACGCCGACGAAGCCGCCCGAACGTACGTGCCGCACGAGTTGGCGAACCGAGGCGTCGGCCCGGATGACGCCCAGGCCGGCGCGGGCGCGGATCTTGTTCTGCAGCCGGTCGGCCCAGGGATTGGACTGGGTGCGCACCAGGTACCTGGTGGGATAGCCGTACGCCGACACGGCCGCGCCGAGCAGCTCCCAGTGGCCGAAATGACCCGTCATCAGCAGGGCGCCCTCGCCGGCAGCGCGCAAGCCGTCCAGGTAGCCTGTGTTCTCCAGCCGGACACGGGCGCGTATGCGGGCCGGGGTGAGCCGGGCCAGCGCGAAGAAGGCGAAGAGGTTGACGCCCAGGTTCGCATAGATCCTCTCGGCCAGATCCCAGAGCGACAGTACATCCCGGTCCGGGAACGCGTGCGCCAGGTTGTCCAGCACCACCTGGCGGCGCGCGCCTACGTGCCTGAAGACGAAACGGCCCAGAGCACCCCCCAGCTTCTCCAACCAGCTCTCGGGCAGGATGCTGGCCAGCGCGAAGACGAGGCACAGCAGCGCGTACTCCAGCGCCCAGAGTATCTTCTTGGGCATGATGCCACTCCCGACGATCGATCAAGTGCCCATCGTTGCGCGTTGCACGGATCAGGGAATCCAGATCTTACGGGCTATCCCCCCGCCGGGCAACCTCACGATCAACCCGGCCATCTCCAGCGCCAGCAGCCCCTCGTGCCAGATATCCTCGGTGCCCGCCCAGCGCTTGCGCAGTTCTGACAGTCTCAGACCCGTCAGATCCAGGCGATCCCAGATCCAGCGGGCCGTCGAACCGGCCACCGGCAGCATCTCCGCGGGCGGTTCCCCCGGCTCCGGTGCGGCTCCCGACGGCCGCCCCAGCACATCGATGACGTCGCCGGCGCGTTCCACTAGGTGGGCGCCCTGCTTCAGCAGGTGGTGACATCCCCGGCAACCGTCCACGTCCACCGGCCCGGGCACGGCGAAGATCTCCCGCCCCTGATCCAGCCCATGGATCGCCGTGGACATGGCACCGCTGCGCAACGGGGCCTCCACGACGATGACGCCCAGCGCCAGACCGGAGACCAGCCGGTTGCGCCGGGGAAACAGGAACGGCAGCGGCGCGCCCCCGTCGGCGGCCTCGGTTACGACGCACCCCCGGCGCTCGATCCTGCGGCGCAGCTCGACGTGTCCCGCCGGATAGGTGCGGTCCACGCCCGTGGCCATGACCGCCACGGTGACGCCA
>JAHIYU010000134.1 GCA_018814885.1 bacterium
CTGCTGATCGACCGCGGCGAAACGCCGCCCTACCGCGGCGCGCTCGACGTCCCGGCCGCGCCGCGCGACAAGCAGGCCTTCTCCTGGGAGTGGACCGGCGGCCCGGAGGGCGCCGTGGCCCAGTGCCTGGTGCTCACGTCGCCGGGGACGCTGCTGGTGGGCACCGACAACGGCGGCCTCTTCCGCTCCGAAGACAACGGCAACACGTGGTCCCCGTCGGACGACAGCCTCGTGTGGCCCTGCTGCAACTACAACGTGCCCGCCCTGGCCGCGGGCGCCGCGACGGTCTACGCCGGCACCTGGGGCGGCGGTGTCCACCGTTCCGATGACGACGGCTTGACCTGGTGGCCGACCGCCGCGATCCCGGACGAGGGCTACCCGATCGTGCTGGCCCTGGCGGCCTGCCGCTTCGGCGAGACGGTCTGGGCCGGAGGAAACTTCGGCGTCGTTCGCTCCGTCGACGGCGGCGCGTCCTGGTCCTATGCGACCGACGGCCTGCCCACCGCCTGGGTGCGCGATCTTGCCCTGCGCGGCGAGGTCCTCTACACCCTGCTGGACGGCGACGGCGTCTACCGCCTCGACCCGGACGACATGCTCTGGAGCGCGTGGAACGACGGCCAGTACGAGACCTTCGGCCGGCAATCCATCACGGCGACCGCCGAGGACCTCTTCCTGTCGACCCACGAGGGCGGCGTCTTCCACCTGGACTGCGACGACACCGAGTGGGTCGCGCTCAACGACGGCCTCTGGGACGACAACGTGGACGTCTTGCTGCAGGCCGCCCAGTCCCTCTATGCGGGCCTGATGGGCGGCGGCATCTTCCGCTGGAACTGGTACGATTCGTACTGGGACTGGATGTCCCAGGATCTCTGGAACGGCGACGTGCGCGCGATGACCAGCCGCGGCTCGCAGCCCTTCGCCGGCACCTTCGGCGCCGGCGTCTTCCGGCTCGAACCGGGCAACGACTCCTGGTCGCACGCGAGCTCCGGCCTGACGGCGTCCCTGGCGCGATGCCTCGTCTGGGACGGACTCGGTCTGTACGTCGGCACCGTCGGCAGCGGGGTCTACGTCTCGGGCGACCGGGGCGCCACCTGGGTCCACAGCATAGACGGTCTCGGCGAGCTGAACGTGCACGAACTGGCGTCGGACGCGAGCGGCGTCTACGCCGCCAACTGGAACGGCGTCTGGAAGACCGGGAACCACGGCGTTTCGTGGAGCGCATCCGGACTGCAGGGCAACGGCATCTTCGCCCTGGAGGAATGGTTGGCGCGGTTGTACGCGGGCACCTTCACCGGCGTGGTGTGGTCGTCCGGCGATGGCGGCCAGAACTGGGACCAGGAGGGTTCTGGGCTGCCGTCGGCCTGCGTGCAGGACGTGGTGCGCATCGGCACCGACCTGTACGCCGCGCTCATGGGCCAGGGCGTGTGGGTCTTGCCCGACGGCGAGACGACGTGGGCTGCCATGAGCGACGGCCTGCCCGTCCTGGACCCATGGTCGCTGACCGCGAGCGGCGGCGATCTCTTCGTCGGCCTCGATAACAACGGCGTCTACCGCTGGAACGGCGTCTCGGGCCAGTGGGACGCCACGGTGCTCGACTATGGCACCATCTTCTTCCTGCACGACGTCGGCTCGTTGCTGCTGGCGGGGTCCTGGGGGGCGCTTTACGCCTCCGACGACGCTGGCGCCACCTGGTCCGATGTGCACGACGGCCTCGAGCCCTGGCTGGGCGTGCACGCGGTCGCCAGCGCCGGCGACGACTGGTTCGCCGCCCTGGACAACGGCGGCGTCTGGCGCGCCTCGCTCCTGACGGCCGTCGAGGACCCCGGCAGCGGCGCCCAGGCCGAGCTCTCCCTGGATGTGCTCAAGATCCACCCCAACCCGTTCTCGGCCGGTGCGCGTATCGCCTTCACGCTGGACCGTCCCCAGCGCGTGCGTCTGGCCGTCTACGATGTGGCCGGCCGCCGGGTGGCGACCCTCGTCGACGACGATCTTGACGCCGGCCCGCAGGAGCGCGTCTGGGACGGCGCCACCGATGCCGGCGGCCGCGCCGCGGCCGGCGTCTACATTGTCCGCCTGGAGGCGGGCGGGAAGGAGCTGGTGGCCAAGACGATCAATCTGAGGTGAGGGGAAAGAAGCGATGTCTCTGTCTGACGCTCCTGCGCGCATGTTGCGAGCGAAGCGAGTCGGGTTTCTATCTTCGCACCACGAGGAGGTACGGAAATGTCAAGCCCCAAGAGTTTCCGCATGGGCTCAACCTCCTGGTCCCCGGTTGCGGGACTGCTGCTTGTCGGCGTCCTGCTGGAATCTGCAGCCAGCGCCAAGTGGAATCACGCTCGACCTGACGAACTGATCCAGACCAACATACGCGACTGCGGCGTCGAGCCGCTGCATGGCATCCTGTGGGCCTGCGCCCTGCGTGGCGATGCCGCAGTGCCGCAGGAATATGTCTACATAGTGCTGAAATCGTACGACTCGGGGGTTACCTGGGATGAGGTCTATAGCGAGCCCGCCATCGGGGGGACCTACCTTAGCCACCTCTGTGTCCAGGCGGACGGTCGCTGCTGGGTGATCCCGCAGGACGGAGTCCCGCGCATCTTGCTGACCGCAGATGGCGGCGCGACCTGGTTCGGCATCGATCTGTCGGACTTCGGGATCGATCACCTGGACGACATGGACTTCGTCGATCCCTTGCACGGCTGGCTCGCGGCGACCTGCCACGGCGCACCGGTCGTGCTGGCCACCAGCGACGGCGGCTACGTCTGGAGTCTGCAGGCCTCTTTGTCGTTTCCCCCGGCGGGTAAAATGTGCCAGGTGGACTTCCTGGATCCTCTGGTCGGCTGGGCGGGGGCGCGCACAGATGACGGTTGCTCGGTCTACGCGACCTCCGACGGGGGGATGAACTGGGCCCTCGAATCCCACATCGCCGTGGCGCCCGGTTTGGAGCTCATGGACTTGTTCTGCCTGGATCTCCAGCACGCCTGGGCGATGGTCATCGACCCCACGAACCTACTCACCTCTGTCTATCACCGCGGACCCGCCGCGGCCTGGGGTCTGCTCTCGGTCGTTCCCTACGGTCTGGGCTGTCAGGAAATGCGTTTTTCTTCCCCCCAGGAGGGTTTCCTGCTCTCCTATCTGCCTTTCACGATGAAGTCCCCCTACTTGCTGACCCACGACGGGGGCCTCACCTGGGAGCCCTATTGGTTCCCCAGCGCCGGCATGTACATCGACAGCTTCGCCGTCGGCAGCGGCGGCGAGGTCTGGGCCGCAGGCAGCGGCGTGGTCGGCGGCGGCGGGTGCCTCCTGCGGAGCCATGATTCTCTTGGCTGGGAGGTGTTGCGCTGGTCCGACTATCTCATCGCCGTGGGAGTCCCCGGAATGCTGGATGGCTGGGCGGTAGGCGCGAACGGTTGCATCCTGCGTACGCGCGACCGCGGCGAGAGCTGGCAGCTGGAGAGCATTGACGGTCGCTATCCCCAGTGGATAGGTACGGCGGCGTTCACCGATGAGACGCACGGCTATCTGGTCGACTACGAGACCGACGGCCACTTCTACCTGATGACCACCGACGGTATCGGCGCATGGTGGGCGGTGTCGGATCTTTCCTTCCTGTTGGCATTTTCCCACCCCCTGAGCCTGGCGTTTCCAACTCCCGAGCTGGGTTTCCTCGGCGAGCATTACCTGGGGGGGCCGGGCGACCCCGCGCGTCTCTACCGCAGCGAGGACGGGGGTCTCAACTGGGAGCTCTGCTTCGCGCACTCCGATGTCGGCGGCGTACGCAGCCTATGCTTCGTCAGCCCGGACACGGGCTGGGCGGTGGCCAGCCAGTCCGAAGTGCACCGCACCACGGATGGCGGCCTGACCTGGGAGAGCTACCCCGTCGCCCCCTTCGGCGTTTGCCTGTTTCCCGAGGTCGTCCGGTTCATCGACGACCAGCAGGGGTGGCTGCTGTGCGCCTTCTCCAACGTGTCGGCCGAGATCTGGCACAGCGGCGACGGCGGACAAACCTGGCAAAAACGCGCGGACTTCGGCGGCACCACCAGCGGTTTCAGTGATATCTTCTTCACCAGCAGCACGAACGGCTGGTTGTCGGAGAAGATGGGCCGGATCCGTTACACGCGAGACGGAGGATTCACGTGGGCGCCGGATAGCCCAGAGGAAGATCCGCACTTCGTCAACAGGATCTACTTCCAGGACGACACTTACGGCTGGGCCGTCGGTGGCGACGACATCCTTTTCCACAGTCATCCCACGGCGGTGCAACACGACGTCGGGGATTGGCCCCGCCCGGCGACGACCTATCCCAATCCCTTCCGGGATCGCACGAGTATCCGCTTCGCCATGCCCGCGGGCGCGGATCGGACGCAACTGAGGGTGTACGACGCGCGCGGCCGCGTGGTCTGGGAGGCCGATCACTCCGGAGCCCAGATCGCGGGCGACGGCGGTGTCGTCTGGACGGGCCGCATGCAGAACGGTGCGTACGCACCCAGTGGGATCTATCTCTTCGAGGTCCAGGTGGACGGAGTGCGCTACAGCGGCAAGGGACTGTTGTCCCGTTGATGCGGGTGATTCATGGCAGGCCGTACCACGGTTGAGGAACATGCCGGCCGTGCGGCAGCCGGCGTCCGCCCGGTCCGCCTGGAGGCGGGGAGTCGGTCGCCAAGACGATCTGCTTGGGGTTGGCGTGGTGACATGAACTCGGGTAAGCCTCCGCAGAGAGGGGGGCTCGCCCCGTCCGGTGCGCGCTCTCAGAAACCATCCGCCACCAGCAGCTCCATGTACGCCCCCGCGTCCGCGAGCCCGTCGAACCCCCACGTCGCCTCCACGATCTCGTCCTGCCGCGCTTCGCTCATCACGCCCGACGCGTTGGCGCGGAACTTGGCGATCAGCTCGTCGTCGGTCAGCGGGTTCTGCGTACTGCCCCTTGCGTGGTACACCGTGGCGGTGAACTGCCGCTCGTCGGTCGAGTCTATCGTCGCGAAGGCCAAGCGGGTCGGGCGGGAACACGATCATGTTCCCGCCGCTACTGCCTTTTTTTGTTGATCATCTTTCTATTTCAAATCTGTTCCGCGTGATAGTGTCACGTCATCGGTCACAGATTAATGAATGAATCCAGGTCGTATTGATGAATACACTCGAGTTAGTCATCAATCAAAGCCTCGAAAGGCATCCGCTCCTGAAGACTTGCCTCAAGAACACATACCAATACCTGGGCAGCAAGATCCCCCGACGAAATTACATTCCTGATCGGACGTTTCTCTCGAGACCCGGCTATTATTTCGGCTTCCATGATCTGAGTCCCTGGTCGAGTCGTGGCGATCGCATCCTCGCCCACCGGATCCCTCCCGCTGACAGGAGAATGGTCCAGGTTCCGGACTATGTCGAGGTGGGCTGGTTCCACGGGAGCATCGATGGAGACTTCGAGCCCATTGACGTCACCACGGCCTTCAACTGGCAGGAGGGGGCCCGCCTCCAGTGGGTCGGCGACAGCGAGGCCGTGATCTACAACCGGTTCAACCGCGATCGCTTGACATCGGTACTCGTCGACGGGCCAGGCGTGCATACGGATGTCGGACGGCCTATTTACACCGTGGATCCCCGGGGCCGACACGCCCTCGCAGTCGATTTTGCTCGCCTCGGCAGATATTCACTGGCGTACTCGTATCGCGGTCTCGCCAGGCCGTCGCACAATACAGACGCAACTCTGGATCTCGTCGATCTCGAAACAGGCACCTTGCGATCTCTCGCCAATGTTTCGGACATCATGCAAGCGGATCCTCGGCCCACGATGGACGGGGCATTCCATTTCCTGTCGCATGCGACTTTCTCGCCCCTGGGGACGCGCGTCGCCTTCATGCATTGCTGGTTGACGAGGAACTGTCGACTCTCCCGGCTTCATGCACTCGATCTGGAAACAGGAGAGATTCGCCTTCTGAGATCGAACGACTGGGTGTCCCATTATTGCTGGCTCGATGAACGACGGATCCTGACCTATGACGAAGCCAGGGTCGGGCGACGCGGATTCCGCATTCATGACATCGGAAGCGAAACCATTGAGGACATGGCGAGAGGACAGCTGATCGGCGACGGCCACCCCTGGGTTTCGCCGGGTGGACGCTGGCTCCTGGTAGACACCTATCCGAGCCGCTTCATGGAGCAGGAGCTAATACTCTTCGATCTGTTGAAGAACGACAAAAAAACGCTGTTTCGTGCGCGGATCCCTTTCAGGTTCCGCAACGAGCACCGATGCGATTTCCACCCCCGCATGAGCCCAGACGGAACCAAAGCGTGCTTCGACTCGGCCCATGAAGGTGTGCGTTCACTTTGCGTACTCGAACTGGGGGTCGGCCCCGCAGCCCCGAAAAGCCCTGCCGAGATGGAAGCCGTCGGATAGCAGCAGCAGTCTCCACTCAGCCGGCTCAAGACAGATCCGTCACCAATAGCTCCATGTACGCCCCCACGTCCGCGAGCCCGTCGAACCCCCACGTCGCCTCCACGATCTCGTCCTGCCGCGCTTCGCTCATCACGCCCGACGCGTTGGCGCGGAACTTGGCGATCAGCTCGTCGTCGGTCAGCGGGTTCTGCGGGCTGCCCTTGGCATGGTCCACCGTGGCGGTGAACTCGCGCCCGTCGGTCGTGGCGATGGCGGCGACGGCGCGCTTGATGCCGGGGAACAGCGCGTCGATCCCGTCGTCGGCCACGACCTCGATCAGGTCCAGCAGGCGGCGGATGCGCGGGTCGAAGAGCTTGTCCCGTTCGAAGCTGTTGGGATAGACCCCCCCATCGGCCGCCACCGCGGCCAGGCAGTAGGGCAGGCTGTGGTCGGCGGTCTCCCTGGTCCGCGGGTAGTACTTGCTGGGGTCGCTGAGGATGTCCGCGCCGCGCGTGGTGGTGCGGACGCGGATCTTCGCCACCTGCTCGGCGACCAGGCGGTTCTCGGACATGATCTGCTGCACCGCGGACATGGGCTGGTGCGTGAGCGCCTCGGTGGGGAAGGCCTTGAAGCCGCAGTCGGCGATCAGGAAGCGCTCGCCGGGCCCATCCAGCAGGATCCCGGGTCTAAGCTCCACGTCGTGGATGACGTGCTGGAACCCTTCCTTGCCCTCGATGACCTCGACGGGTCCCCCGTAGCCCTCGCGCGCCATCATGGCCGCCAGGACGCCCGCCTGGGTGGCCAGCGGATCGGCGGTGTTCTTCATGTTGGTCAGATGCCCCGCCACCACGCCGCCCAGGGTGAAGTGGCTGCTGCCGGCGATGCCCGCCGCGGCCACCAGTTGATCCGCGTCCAGCCCGTAGATCCGTCCCGCCACGAAGGGGCTGACGAACTGGGTCAAGGTGGCGTGATGCCACCCCACCTCGCGCACCCCCGGGAAGCACGCCAGGCACCAGCGCATCTCCAGCTCGTAGGCGATGATAACGGCGACAAGGGTCTCGCGGCCGTCGCGGCCCAGGGCCTCGGCGGGCGAGACCGCCCCGAAGATGATGTCCGACGGATGGCTCGGGTCCTGCTCCCAGAAGATGTCGTTGTAGTCGAGCGCGCGCACCAGCAGCGAGTTCATCAGGGCCGCGTTGGGCGCATTGGTGCGGGCGCCGGTGCCGATGAGGGTGGCCTCGGGCGCGCCGCCCAGCTTCTCGATGAAGCGGTACATGGCGGCCATATCCTCGTTGCGCACGGCGGCCAGGGCGCAGCCCGCGCTGTCCAGCAGGAAGCGACGGGCCTCCTTGCGGGCCGCCTCGGGAATGTCCTCGTAGCGCAGGCCGAGGGTGAAGTCGGCCATCTTGCGGGTGATGCTGCTCACGGAATCTCCTGCGGGGGTTCGTGCCTTGGGCCGCCACGGGCCGCCACATGATAGGCGGTCGGGACGAGCCGTGCTGGAGTGGGCTCCACGGAGGATAAACCGGGATGACCACCTGCACGTACAGACTCAATGCCCTCGAGAAGGAGACCACGCTCACCCTCGACGAGACCACGTTGCGCGTTGAACGCGAAGGGCGCTTGGAGCAACGGCCACTCTCGCACATCACGGCGGTACGGCTCTCATGCAACCCGTCACGCGTGGATCTCGGGCGCTACGATTGCCGATTGGAGACGCGCGACGGCGCGCGGCTCACCGTGTGTTCGACGACCTATCTCGGTTTCGGGAAATTCGGGAGCCAGGCGCCGGCCTACGGGACGTTCGTGCGCGAACTGCACGACCGCCTCGCGCCGCTCGGCGGGATCCGCTTCGCGCGTGGCGATCCGCCGTTGAGGTTCTACGGATCGCTGGGGTGCTTCATCGCGAGCCTGCTCCTGGTCTTCGCCGCCCCGCTCGCCACGGGGTTGCTGTTCATGCCCCGTGTCGCCGCGGCCAAGCTGTTGGTGATGATCTTCTTCATCCCCTGGATCATCAGGTATGCGAAGCTGAATCGCCCGCGGAGCTACGAACCGTCCTTGATTCCCGACACGATGCTGCCCTGAACCTCCGGGCCTGCGCGGTCAATCCAGCCGCTTCAGGAGCAGCAGCGTGACGTCGTCGCTGACGGGCGCTTCGCCCCGGAAAGCGCGCACATCGGCCAGGGCCGCGTCGCGGACCTCGTCCACGCCCTTGCCGCACAGCGAAGTGAGCAGCGCCTGGAACCGCTCCTCGCCGTAGTCGTGCTCCTCGTCGCGCCAGGTCTCGGGGATGCCGTCGGTGTAGAGTGTCAGCAGGTCGCCGGGGCCCAGGTCCAGGCTCGCCGTCCGCCAATCGCCGTCGTCGACGAGCGCCACCGGCAATCCGGTCGAGACGCCGGTCTCCAGGGATCCGTCGGCGCGCAGCAGCAGCGGCGCGTTGTGTCCGGCGTTCACGTAGACCAGGTGGCCGCTGCCGGGATCGAGGATGCCCACGAAGAGCGTGGCGTAGCTCGTGGGGCCGGTCGTGCGCCAGAGCTGGCGGTTGAGGTTGGGCATCAGGGCGGCCGGGTCGGCCTCGGCCTCGAGCATGGCGCGCAGCAGCGGCACCAGGGACGACACCAGCAGCGCCGCGCCCAGCCCCTTCCCCGACACGTCGCCCACGACCACGGCCACGCGGCCGTCCGGCAGCACGGACACGTCGTAGAGGTCGCCGCCCACCTCGAAGCAGGGCTCGATGTGGGCGCAGACCTCGTAGCCGGGGATCTCGGGCAGGTCGTCGGGGATGATCGTCGCGAGGATCGAGCGCGCGGCGTCCAGTTCGGTGTCCAGGCGACGCTTCTCGGCCTCCATGGCGTCGTAGCTGGCGTGGGTCAGGGCAACGGCGATCACGTTGGCCAGCAGCGAGAAGGCCACCAGCTCGTCGCGCGTGTAGCGCCTGCGCACGTCGGTCGTGTCGGCGTAGAGGATGCCGATCACGTGCTTGTTGTCGAACAGCGGGGTCGCCATGGCGGAGCGGATGCCCTGGGAGATGATGCTCTGCTGCTGCATGAGATCGCTGTCGCCGCCGCCGTCCTCCAGCAGGAACGACGTCTTCTCCTCCAGCACGCGCGAGACCATCGACCGGCTCAGGGTCAGGTTGGCGTGGTCGTCGCCGCAGCGCAGCCGCGAGGCCTTGATGGTGGGCTCGGAGTCCCGGTCGTCCCTGAGCAGCAGGATGGCCCGCTCGGGCTCGATGGCCGCCTCCACCAGGTCCAGGATGGGCTCGAACAGTTCCTGCGGGGCGCGCGGCACGGTGAGCAGGTCCCCCGCCCCGGCCAGGACCTGGAAGAGTTCGGCGCGCTTGCGCTGACCCTTGCCCTGCTCCGGGCGGACCTCTTCCCAGGGCACGGCCAGCCCGCCGGTGTCGAGGTGCGGGTCGATGGTGACCTGCGTGGTCCGCCGCAGGGGCGTCCCGTAGCACAGCTTGACGTCGGCGAAGGAGATGGTGTCGCCGGGTCGCAGCGGCGTCGGGGCGGTGATGGCGACGTCGTTCACGTGCGTGCCGTTGTGGCTGCCCAGGTCCTCCACCAGCACGTTGCCGCCGGTGCAGAGCAGCACCGCGTGCCTGCGCGATACCGAGGGGGTGGTCAGCACGAGGTCGCAGTCGCCCGACCGGCCCACCACGTAGCGTCCGTCGGCCAGCGGAAGGCTGATGTCGGTGCCGTCCAGACGGCCGTTGAGGGAGATGATCGATCCTGACATGGTCGAATCCCCGCGATTTCGAGAGGGATGGATCTCCATGGTCAAGGCAAACTCGATTCAGTATAGACGGGGGCGCGTGCTGCGGCAACGGAGCGCCCGGCCCGTTTGTTCAGCCCAGCCGGTGCGCCAGTTCGGGCGGCAGCCCGGCGGCGAGGATCTTGCGCTGGGCCTCGGCGATGTCGTAGGGGATGCGGTGCTGGATGACCGTCCGGGCGGCGTGGTCGAACATGGCGTAGCCCGCGCGGGGGTTGTCATCGCGGGGCTGTCCCACGCTGCCGACGCTCACGAGCCAGCGCCCGTCCCCGTCGAGCCGGATCTCCGTGTCGGTGGTGCGATCGAGCCGGTCCCCGTCATCGTGCCAGGCGAACATGACGTGCGAGTGCCCCACGAACCCCACCCGCGCGTGCTGGTAGGCGAGATGACGGGCCGCGTCCAGGGCCGTGTTCACGTAGCGCCAGGCCGCCGGGTCCTCGAGGGAGGCGTGGCTGTACTGGGCGTCCGCGTCCTCGCAGGTCAACGGCAGGCCGGAGAGCCAGGCCTTCTGCTCGTCGTCCAGGTGGGCGCGCGTCCAGGTCATGGCGGCGTGGGCGAGTATGTTGATGCCCGTCAGGGGGCCGCTGCCCACGGCCATGGCGTCGTGGTTGCCCAGCAGGCAGCGGAGGCCGGGGATGCGGCGGATCTCGTCGACGCAGGGCCCGGGGTCGGCGTTGTAGCCCACCACGTCGCCGAGGCATACGTATTCGTCGGCGCCCTGGTCGCGGGCGTGGTCGAGCACGGCGCGCAGAGCCTCCAGGTTGGCGTGTATGTCGGTGATGATGGCTGTCTTCATGGCTCCGCGGCGGCTCGGGTTGTCGGGGGTCAGGGCATGATAACGCCGGGTGGGTGGGAACGCCATGAATAGCCCGGCCGTGCGCGGGCCGAGCGGTGCGCGATCTTCGGCCCCATGACCCTGCGAGCGGTTTCATGCAACTAGTCATGTCTGCCCCGGTATCGACGCGGACGCGATATGCGGGGCGGGACGGCGGTTCAGCCCCGCGCCGGCGTCTTCTCGTGCGTGTCCTGGATGATGGGGACGGCGATCTTGCAGAGCATCGAGAAGACCAGGAAGCCGACGGCGAAGATGCCGGCCCCGACCCGTATCTCGACCAGTGTCGGCACGTAGTCGTAGATCTCACCGATGGTGTCGGGCGTCATGCCGGGGATCACCAGGGCCAGTCCCTTCTCGATGTACACGCCGGTGTAGATGAGCAGGCAGCCCAGATTCAACGTGAAGATGCGTTTGCGGGTGGCGGGATTGAGGAAGAGCACGAAGGCCGCCAGGCTGCAGGCCAGCGACGCCCAGGCGAAGGGCACCAGGGAGCGGTGTCCGTGGAGCCCGCTGTACAGGTACCGGGTATGAATGAGGTGGGACGTGTCCGAATAGTATTCCTTGAAGATCTCCGCTCCGAAGAGGAAGAGGTTGATGAACATGGCGTAGGCCATGAGCTCGGCGATCTTGTGGATCGCCTCGTCCTGGATGCGGATCCGCGTCGTGCGCGTGAGGATCTGGAAGAGGATCAGCAGAATGGCCGGCCCGGAGCAGAAAGCCGAGGCCAGGAACTTGGGCGCCAGGATCGACGCGTTCCAGAACGGCCGCGAGGCCATGCCGTTGTACACGAAGGCCGTCACGGTATGGATGCTCACCGCCGCCGGGATCGAGAACAGCAGCAACGGCACCACGAAGCCGGCCCGGTACATGCGCCTGTGGAAACCGCTGTAGAGGAAGTGCCAGACGATCACCACGTTCAGCACCAGGTAGCCGTTGAGCACGAGCACGTCCCAGGCCAGCAGCGACCGCGGCACGTTGAGCGTCCCGATCAGCGGGACCAGATGCCAGGCGCGGTCGGGTCGCCCGATGTCCACGGCCACGAAGAGCAGGCTCATGACGATGGCGCTGATGGCCAGCAGCTCGCCGAAGATGGCGATCTCCTTGATGGGCTTCCAGTGGTAGATATAGGCCGGGATCACCAGCAGCACCGCCGCCGCCGCCACGCCCACCAGGAAGGTGAAGTTCCCGATGTAGAAGGCCCAGGATACCTGGTCGCGCATGTTGGTGACGATCAAGCCTCGATCGAGCTGTCCCAGGTAGGCGGCGACACCCGAATAGATCAGCAGCCCGAGCAGCCCGAGCCAGGCGTAGTAGGCGCGGCCGCCGATGAAGGCGAGGCGGATCGAACCGGTGACGAAGCGCCAGGTGTTGTTGACGGTGTCAAGTGGCATAGAAGTAGTAGAACCTCGGCTTGGTGTTCAATTCCTCCTTGAGCACGAAGATCCGCTTCTCGCGCATGATGTAGCGGATCTCGCTCTCCTCGTCGAGCAGATTGCCGAACTTGCGAGCGCCTACGGGGCAGATCTCCACGCAGGCCGGATAGCGGCCCTTGCGCGTGCGGTGGATGCAGAAGGTGCATTTCTCTACGACGCCGGATGGGCGCGGCCGGTTGCCCAGATAATGGGTGTCCGGGTTCAGCTCCTCCGGGGGGAGTCCCGGCTCCGCCCAGTTGAAGTGGCGCGCTCCGTAGGGACAGGCGGCCATGCAGCAGCGGCAGCCGATGCACCAGTCGTAATCGATCACGACGATGCCGTCGGGCTCCTGCCACGTGGCCTTCACCGGGCACGAGCGGACGCAGGCGGGATTGCGGCATTGCTGGCAGGCGATGGGGATGTAGAAGAATCCCTCCTCTGGAACCAGCGGCGGGTCGTAATACTGGTCCGCCTCCACCAGGTGCAAGCCGGCTTCCTCCTTCATCTCCAGCACCTGGATCCAGTGGATCTGGGGGTCGCGCGACTGGTTGTTCTCGTGAACGCAGGCGTAGGTGCAGCGGCGGCAGCCCACGCAGCGCGACAGGTCCAGGCCGTAGCCGAACTCCACGTCGTCCAGGGCGGGCGCGGCCGAGACGCTCACCGCGCGATGGTACTTCTCCCGGTATTCCTCCTCGAGTCCGCGCAGGATGCGATCGAGATCCGCCGGTCCGAGTTCCGTGAACCTGCGCCGGAGCAGATCCTCCACGAAACCGGGCTTCGTGTTGCAGGCGAGGGAGGCGAAGCCGGCCATGGTCGCTAGGCTCGCCAGCGTGAGGAAGCGGCGGCGGTCCATGCCCGCCGGTCTCCCACGATCCACGCGCAGACCTTGCGGAGTTCTCTTCAAGGCGTGCTTCCCTGATTCATTCCCAGCAATTCGGGCCTCAACTTGGGCGGCAGGGGTTTGATCGCCGCGAAATGCGGTGCGTGCGGATCGTGGCAGTGGGCGCAGAGCAGGTAGCTCTTGGCGCCGTTCCAGTATCCTCGTCGACGGCCGTGGATCCCCCGGCGCCAATCCCGGAAGATGGTGCCGTGGCATTGTCCGCATAGACGGTAGGACTCGTCGAAGCCGATGAGGGAACCGTTTGCCAGGCGCAGATGATCCCTGTCCGCCGGATCATGGCAATCGAAGCACCATCGATCCTCGGGACCATGGTTCAGCAGGATCTCCTCGTGGTAATCCACGAGTTCGCGGCGCCGGGGATCGACCTCCGTATCCTCGTGGCAACCGGAGCAGGGAAAAATGTCCTCGTCCGAGAAGGGCGGTGGCGGCAGGGTGTAGGCCCCGGCGACGGCTCCGGGCTGCGGCTCGGGCAAGATGACGTCGAAACCGATCTCGGGAAAGTCGGCGGGCCCGTAGGACCTGTAGCCTCCCCCGGCCTCGGCTTGGGAGACGGGGGGGCGGTCGAGGATCGTGAAGAGGATCAGCAGGGATATCGTCAGGAAGATGCAGAGCATGATGATCAGACTCGAGAAACGCGGAAGACGCAGGGTGTCGCCAACGTTCCGGCGGTTGCCACCGTCATCGGCGATCAAGTTTTCCTCGTGTCTGTTTCCGTCCCGCATGACGCTCCCGCTGTCTCGCGTGATTCGCCGCCCGTTTTAATATACCACTAATTAAGTGGGCATTGATGCAATAATAAGTTCCTAATGAACGATGTCCAAAACAGTTAATCCTGTACCCCTGAATATCCCATCCGATTGATATCAGTATCACCTGAACTCGGTTTCCGGCCTTCGTTCTCAATGCCATCTCATGGCCAGGGGCGCTCCACCCCGGGGAGCACGATTATCTCGAAGCGGAGGATTTGGCCGGCCGGTACTGGTCTGATATTGAAAGCTGTTATTACTAATATCAAAATATCCTATAGACCAAGTGGGAATTATGTTACGGTCCGGATTCGATCGCCGTTCCGACGCGTCCGCTTCAACCGTGGAACTACCCGTGCGCTCACCATTTGGTCGTCGAGGCTGACATCCCGATGAAAGACTCCGGCAACCAAACGACGCGTTCGCCGGCCGGACCGAGTGCCAGCATCGAGGCTTTGACGGCTCGGATTGCCGCCATCGAGGCGCATCTCGGACTCACCGCGGCGACGGCGTCCTCGACCCCACTCCCCGCTCCCGGCGCGCCCGAACTCGCGGTGGATGTGCCGGCTTCCCCTCCGGGACTCCAGCTGCCGGCGGTGGGCAGCTCGCTTCTCATGCTGGCCGGGGCTTTCCTGCTGCGCGCCGTCACCGACGCGGGCATGCTCTCTTCCGTCGTCGGCGTCTCCCTGGGTCTGGCGTACATCCTGGTGTTGCTCTACCTGACCGACCGGGACGCGCGCCGCGGCCAGCGCATGCGGGCGAACCTGTTCGGCGCGGCCACCGTCCTGGTCGCCTATCCCTTCATCTGGGAGACCACCACGAAGCTAGACCTCCTGCCCGCCATGGGCTCGGCTGCCGTCACGGTGCTGATCACGACGCTTGCGCTGGGCGTCGCCCTCCGGCACCGGCTCGAGGCCCCGGCCTGGATCGTGCTGCTGGCCGCCGTGGTCGTCTGCTCCGGCCTCTACTGGACCACCGACACCACCCTGCTCTTCCTCGCCGTCCTGGTGGCGCTGGGCGTGGCGACGGTGTGGCTGGCCTACCTCCGCGACTGGCGCGGTCCGCAGTGGCTCGTCGCGATAGTGGTCAACGTCCTGGTCTTTCTCACCGTCATACTCGCCGCGCACCCGGTGGAGCAGGCGACGGGACGACCCACACCCGCCCCCGGCGGTGCCTTGTCCCTAGCCCTCGCCCTGCCGGTGGTCTATCTGGCCAGTTTTTCCTGGCGCACCCTGGTCCAACGACGCGGCGCGGGCGTGTTCGAGATCCTGCAGTCCCTGGGCTGCATCATGGCCGGCTATGTGGGCGCCATCCACCTGCTGCGCGCCGCCGGGCGCAGCACCGCCGCCCTGGGTTGGGCCACCCTGATCGCCGCCGTCGCCGGTTACGCCGTGGCGTTCATCCTGGTGCGCGGTCGCCAGGGGCGCGGTCTGAACTTCTTCTACTACGCGTGGCTCGGCCTGGTGCTCACGTTCATCGGCACGGCGCTGGTGGTGTCGGGGCCGTGGCTTCCCTATCTCTGGGCCGGGCTGGGCGTGGCGGCGGCGATCACAGGCGGGATCTTCGACCGCTGGACGCTGCGTCTGCACTGCGCGTCCTACCTGATCGGCGCCGCCGTCGTCGCGGGCCTGGCTAACCGTATCTTCGAGGCCTTCGTCGCCCGGCGGACCCCGACGTGGGTCGATCCGACGGTCGCGGGTCCCATCGTCTGGATCCTGGCCGCGGTCTGTTATACACTCCTGGTGGCCGCCCAGCGCGGCCGCGCGGTTCCCGGCTGGCGGCGGGTGCCGCGATTCCTGGTGGCGACGCTCGCCCTGATCGGGGCCGGCATCCTGTGTGTGACCGCCCTGTCCGTGTGGTCGATCGGCGCCGTACCGGGGCCCGCGGGCGCCATCGTGTCCGTCGTGCGCACCGCCGTGCTGTCGGCCGTGACGGTGCTGCTGGCCGCCCTGGGACGCCGGCCGCTGCTGGTGGAGCTGTCCTGGTTCGTCAATCCGCTGCTGGTCCTGATCGGACTCAAGGTGCTGCTCGAGGATCTGCGCCGGGGCACGCCGGTCTCGCTCTTCTTCGGCTTCGCCTGCTTCGGCATCGCCCTGATCGTGGCGCCCCGCCTGCGCCTGCGCCGGGCCGACGCCGGTCCCGAACCCAGCCCGGAGCCCGCCGCGGGCGCCCCGGGCGCAACCTGCGAAGGGGCCCATGGAACCGACATCCCCTAGTTACCGGCACACGTTTCGGCTCTTCGCGCTGATCGGCATCGCCGTGGTGATCGCGCTGATCGTGCGCGCGCGGCTGGTTCCGGAGTCCTACGGGGACCTCGGCCATTTCCGGGCCGACGCCATCGAGGATGCCAAGCGGTTCGAACCGCGCCACCTCGGACCGGCCGCGTGCGTGGAGTGCCACGACGACGTGGTCGCCCTGCACGCCAAGGACGCGCATGCCCGGGTGACGTGCGAGAGTTGTCACGGCCCGGGTGCGGTGCACGTGGCCTCCGAAGGCGAGGGCGGCATCATCCGCCCCGGGGGCAAGGAGCCCTGTCTTGTTTGCCATCGACTGCTGCCGGCGAGGCCGGGCGAGTTCGCCCAGATCGTTCCGCGGGACCACTACCGGTTCGTCGGCGTCGAGGACCCGGAGATCGACTGCGTCGCCTGCCACGATCCCCACGAGCCGCTCTTCATGGACCGCGACCTGCGCACCGCCCGGTTGCATCCCCTGATCCACCGCTGCCGGGACTGCCACGCCGGCCGCACCGACGAGACCCTGTCCCGCCCGCCCGGCCATCCGGCGATCTTCGAGTGCGGCTACTGCCACGCCGAGGTGGTGAGCGGCTTCGCCGAACGCCCGCACAGCGGGGTGCGCTGCACCATCTGTCACCTGTTCTTCCGCGAATCCGATTTCGCCGGCCGCATACTGCGCGATTCCGACCCGCGCTTCTGCCTGCTCTGCCATCGCGAGGCCGATTTCCGCAGCGACGACGCGCCGCCCGGCATCGCTTGGCCCGACCACGGCGAGGACATGGCCGAGGACGCGGGCGACCTCGACAAGCGCTGCATCGACTGTCACCAGGACCGGATCCATCCGCTCCAGACCCGCACCGCCGCCGGCGACGTCCGCGCCGGCCGCGAGGAGTAGAACCATGACCGACGACCGCAACAGATCACGCCGCGAGGTCCTGAAGCTGCTGGCCGCCGGGTCGGGGCTGCTGGTGTTTCCCCTCGGCACGTTGCTGGCGGGCGAACGCGAGGCGGCCGGCGATGGAGCGCGTGCGCCCTACTGGGCCTACGCAGTGGACACGACCCGCTGCATCGGCTGCTGCGCCTGCATGCGCGCCTGCCGCGACGAGAACGACGTGACCGCGGGGGTTTTCCGCACCTGGGTCGAGCGGTACCGCATCGGCTTCGACGGCGAGGTGCGGGTGGACGCGGCCACCGACAACGGTTACGTCTTCGAACCGGCGGCGGGCGAGGTCGCCCGGGCGTTCTTCGTGCCCAAGCTCTGCAATCACTGCGAGAAGTCGGTGTGCAATCAGGTCTGCCCCGTGGGCGCCGCCTTCAACACTCCCGACGGGGTCGTGCTGGTGGATCAGAAGCACTGCATCGGCTGCGGCTACTGCGTCCAGGCCTGCCCGTACGGTTCGCGCTTCATCGACCCGAAGACGCACAAGGCCGGCAAGTGCACCTTCTGTTACCACCGCCTCGCCGAGGGCCTGGCGCCGGCGTGCGTGCACGCCTGTCCCCGCGAGGCGCGGATATTCGGCGACCTGAACGATCCCCACAGCAAGTTGAGCGTGCTGCTGCGCCAGCGCCACTACCGTCTGCTCAAGCCGGAGCTGGGCACGCACCCCAAGTGCTACTATCTGGAACTGGACCGCGAGGTCGTCTGACCCGCGCCCGCGCCGAGAGGTGAACCGTGGACTTCGTCTTTCCCAACGAGCAGAACGTCACCTGGACGGTGATGATCGTGCTGTACCCCTACATCACGGGGCTGGTGGCCGGAGCGTTCATCGTGTCGTCCCTCTATCACGTGTTCGGCAGGACCGAGTTGAGGGCGGTGGCGCGTTTCTCGCTGGCCTCGGCCTTCGTGTTCCTGCTGTTCGCGCCGCTGCCGCTCCTGATGCACCTGGGACAGCCCCAGCGGGCGTTCAACATCATGATCACGCCGAACTTCAGCTCGGCCATGGCGGGCTTCGGGTTCATCTACGCGGGCTACCTGATCGTGGTAGTGATGGAGATCTGGTTCGTGATGCGCCACAGCTTCATCGAACGGGCGCGCGGCGCGGGACCGATCGCCTGGCTCTGCCGGATCATCCTGCTCGGCAACGCGCACGAGGACGACGCCACCCGGGCGGCCGACCACAGGATCGCCCGCTTCCTCGCCGGCCTCGGCATTCCCATGGCCTGCCTGCTGCACGGCTACGTGGGCTTCCTCTTCGGCTCGCTGAAGGCGAATCCCTGGTGGTCGACGCCCCTGATGTTCGTCATCTTCATCTTCTCGGCCATCGTCTCGGGCATCGCGGTGCTCATCTTCCACTACATGGTCGTCGCGCGGCTCAACGGCTGGAGGCTGGACCAGCCCTGCGTGCGGTCCCTGGCGAAGTACCTGTGGGGGTTCATGATCATCGCCGTGGCGCTGGAGCTGCTGGAGGTCATGTCCATCGCCTACAAGCAGACCGAGGAGTGGGAGGTTCTCGGCATGCTGATCCGCGAGAAGCTCTTCGTCTCCTACGTCGTGCTGCAGTACCTCGTGTTCTCGCTGATCCCCTTCTTCCTGCTGGGCATCAACTCGCTCTTCAGCCTGCGCGACCGTGTGGCCAACGCCATGGTCTGGACCGCGGCGACCATGCTGCTGGTCCAGGTGCTGCTCATGCGCTGGAACGTGGTGGTGGGCGGCCAGCTGGTGTCCAAGTCCATGCGGGGGTTCACGGACTACTTCCCGGGACTGTGGGAGAAGGAAGGCATCGCGGTGGCGGTGGTGATCTTCACCCTGCCTTTCGGGATCCTGTGGGTGTTCAACAAGATCGTGCCGCTGTTTCCCGAGGCGGTCCCCCGCGGGGGGTCGGCGAGCGGGACGAAGTAGACGTCAGCGCCGATTCCCCGCAATATTTGGTGCGCGAGATCACGTCCCTTTGATGTCAATAGGGCGGATTCTCCGGAGGAACGCCCAGCATTCGCGAAATGGTTGAATATCACAATCAACCTATTGCCTTTTCTGCGCCGAGATTACTACAACCCCCAGAACTCCCGAGCGATCCGAGACATAAATATTCATGTGGGATGTCGCGCACAGAACCATTTGTCCATCACGACCTTACGTGACTGCGGGAATCGAGACAATACCTCTCCGCAAAATTTATTCATTTGACAGAAATATACAGTATTCACATAATACCCACTACGTCCGTGGGAGTTCTGGATGTTGCATCTGGTTGCCCGTGAAGGGGCAGGACAATGCGAATATCAACCAAGGGCAGATACGGCACCAGGGCCATGCTCACTCTGGCGGCGAACTACGACGAGGGATTGATGGCAGCGGAGCAGATTGCCCGCGCCCAGAAGTTATCGTTGAAATATCTCGAGAGTCTCCTCAGCTCCCTCAAGGCGGCCGGATTGATCGTCTCCAAACTGGGCACGCGCGGTGGCTACACTCTGTCCAGATCACCGACCGAGATCAGCCTGTTCGATATCCTCATCCCGCTGGAAGAAACACTCGACATCGTGCGCTGCACCGAGGATGGGGACGACTGCGACCGCAACGGCATCTGCAGCACACAGCAAGTCTGGAAGGAGATCAGGGACGCGGTGGAGGACATGCTGCGCAAGACCACGCTGGCCGACTTGCTGGAAAAACAGAAGATCCTGGATCAGATAGGCGGATCAGTGGGGACTACCGGGTCCGAATCATCCCGGTGAGGACCGGACCGGGCTTAGCCCGCGGCCGATGCGGAAAAGCGAGCGGGATGGACATGTAATCGGGTTTCCCGGTGCAAAACGCTACGACCCGCCGCCCTGATTCTCGGCTGATAGATGTTCGTCAACCTCCTCCGTATTGTCCGGGACCGGCCGCGTCCGGTCCCGCAGAAGAATGAGGTATTAATGGAAGCGCTCCAGTACTCGATCGGAAAGGTGATGCCGTTCTTCACCCTGGCCGTTCTGATCATAGGTTCCGTATACAGGGTTTGGCGATGGCAAAAGGCCGCCGTCGGTAACATCGCCATGTTCCCCTCGGCCACCAGCGGCTCGCAGTTATTCAAGAAGGTGATGGGGGAGGTTTTCTGGTTCAGCAGCTTCCGGAACGAGAACAGGTCGCTCTGGATAACGACCTGGCCCTTCCATGCCTCGATCGTTCTCATCATCTTGGGTCATTCCCGCCTGATCACCGACTGGCCCCTGCGGGTGCTGCTGGGATTGTCGGAAGAAACGGTACATTCCATCAGTGCCTGGGGCGGCGGTGTTTGCGGCCTGTTGGCTCTGGCCTGTTGCCTGTTCCTGCTGTTCCGGCGCTTCGCCATTTCGCGAGTCCGTGAGATATCCTCCGGCGAGGATTACGGAATATTACTGCTGTTGCTCTTCATCCTGGTGACCGGCAACATCATGCGTTTCTACACGCACTACGACATCACCCAGGTGCAGTTGTACTTCCGCACGCTGTTCGGTGCCGGCGAAACCATGGTGCCCCCGGACCGCCTGTTCCTGATGCACTACCTGGCTGTGCAGATGCTGTTGATCTACCTGCCCTTCGGTAAGTTCCTGCACATTCCGGGTATCTTCTTCAGCAGAACCCTGCTCGCAAAGGACTACTAAGATGGAGACAGCCCAGAAAGACACTGACCTGCAGAAGATCATCGACCAGGTCAAGGCCATCAAGAACGGACCACAGGTACTGCAGCTGTACATGGATATCTGCGCCAAGTGCGGGATCTGTTCGGATCAGTGTCACGTGGCCCAGACCATGCCGGAGAGCCGGACCAACCCGGCGAAGCGTTCGGATATCATCCGGAAGCTGTACAAGCGCTATGGATCCAACTGGGGACAGGTGCTGAAGGCCGTCGGGGCCGCCCGCGACATCAGCCCCGAAGAGGTGGAGATCTGGCAGCGTGATTTCTACGAGTGCTCCGGTTGCCGCCGGTGCGCGAAGTTCTGTCCCTTCGGCATCGACAACTCCATCATCACGCGCAAGGGCCGGGCCGTGGTCCATGCGCTGGGCAGGTCGCCCTTCATGATGTCCGAAACCCAGCGGATCTCCGACGAGACGGGGAATGACGAGGGCCAGACCTACAAGGCGTTCGTGGAGGCCTGTCGTTTCCTGTGCGAAGAGGTCAAGGACGACTGGGACCTGGACGTCGAGATTCCCATCGACAAGGAAGGAGCGGACATCCTGTTCATTCCCGCCTCGGCCGATCTCATCTCCTTCCCGGAGACGCACATGGGTGTGGCCGTCTTCTTCAAGGCCCTGGAGATGTACGACGGGACCACCTGGACCATGTCCTCCAAGGCGTTCGACGGCGCGAATTTCGGCCTGTTCACGGGCGACGATCCGCACATGAACCGCAAGAACCAGGTGGCCCACGACGCCTGCATCGAGCTGGGCGTGAAGAAGCTGGTCATCGGCGAGTGCGGCCACGCCTATCGCATCGCCAAGCGGATGGGACCGACGGCCTCGAAGAACAACAATCCCTTCGAGACCACCAACATCTTCGAGCTGGCCGACGAATACCTGCAGAAGGGTGCGTTCAAGTTCGACAAGTCGAAGGTTGATGAGATCGTGACCTATCACGATCCCTGCAACTTCGCCCGTTCCACCGGCATCTACGAGGAGCCGCGGAACCTGCTGAACGCCATGACCGACAACTTCATCGAGATGACACCCAACCGGACCGAGAACTGGTGTTGCGGCGGCGGCGGCGGCCTGGCCGTGATGGATGGCCAGGAAAAAGTGGCCAAGCTCGAAGGCACGTTCCTCGACTACCGCATGAAGGTCGGCAAGGTGAAGGTGGATCAGGTCCTCGCCACGAAGGCCAACTACTGCGCCGCGCCGTGCGCCAACTGCAAACGCCAGGTCATGCAGCTCATGGAGCATTACGAGACCGGCGTGAAGGTCGGGGGCGTGTTCGATCTGTTCGGCAAGGCCGTCGTCCTGTAGCAGAAGGGGCCGAGTGTTGTCGGCAATTCCACGGGATCAATTGTAGAGGAGGAAGATGTAATGGGAATTAGGACTGCCGTGGTGATCGACGACGAGGTTGACCTGACAACGTTCTTGTCTTCCATCCTCGAGGAGAACGGTTTCTCGGTTCGGGTCGCCAACGAAGCGGTTTCGGGCGAACAGCTCATCCTGGAGTCTCCGCCCGATATCATCTTGATCGACCTTATGATGCCGGGACGAACGGGGATCCAGCTCTTCGTGAAGCTGCGCGCCAACGATGCCACCAGGGACATCCCCATGGTGATGGTCACCGGCATCAAGGATCAGATCGGCGTCAATTGGGGCGACATCGTGGACCGTTACCGGACGCGCAGGCCGGACGGTTTCGTCGAGAAACCCATTGACCCGGAAAGACTGATGAAGGTGATCAACGGCGTACTCTCGGGTGATGCCGCGGATGGCGAGGTGCTCCACGGATGACGTTCGAGGTCCAGCTCGCCGGGCACACCAGCCGGCCCACGCGACCATGAGCCGGGGTATCAGACGAGCTGTACCCATCTATCGCAAGTTCCTGCTGGAAAACAAGATTCTCCTCTTCTTCACCTGCCTGCTGGTGTTCCTGAGTTCCGTGGTGCTCATCGCGGTCTACTGGGCCACCCACCATGCGGTGTCCGGCATGCTGTCCGGCAGGGCCGGAGAGGCTTTCGAGATGTGGGGCACACCCATCGGGGAGGCAGCGGCAGCGGAACCGGCGGGCGGTCTGCCGGCGTTGCTGGACCGGGCGATGGCCTGGGACGAACACATCTCGTATCTCGCGGTGGTCGATTCGGCGGGTGATCTGCTCGCCTGCCGCGTCCGCCCGCCATCGGCCGCGCCGAAGCTGGAGGCCTACCTGACCGCGCCTGTTGAAATCCCGTCCCGCGACAGCTGGAATCCGCGTGATTTCGACGAATTCAGTTTCCCTCTCTCGGTGAACGACAAGGGCGTCGGCGGACTCCACATCGGGGTGTCGGCCAAGTACGGCGATCGCATAGCCACGCGAGCGGCATTGATCGCTATCATGCTCTTGGTGATGCCAGGGGCCCTGTTGATCGGCGTCGCGCGGATCGTGATCCGCAAGGCCATCGCACCGTTGAAGGAGTTGACGAGGGTGGCCGACGAGATCAGCGCCGGTAATCTCGATCCCGGCTTCGATTTCGGCATTCACGTCAACTGCTGGGAGATCAAGAACTGCCAGCGCACCGATTGCGAAGCATACCTGAACTTCACCCAGCAGTGCTGGTACATCGACGGTACGCCGTGCGAGGGGTACGAGTCGCGATTTCCCCAGAAGCTCGAGGGCTGCCGTACCTGCGAGGTGTACCAGGCCCACCGCGGCGACGAGGTGGTCCAGCTGGCGGACTCCATCCGGCACATGACCAACGCGCTCAAGGCGTCGCAGGAGCTGCTGGTCAGTTCCGGCGATTTCCAGAAGCGATTGATCCAGAACTCATTCGACGGCATCATCGCCACCAATGCCGACGGGGTCGTCAACATCTTCAACCAGGTGGCCGAGGCGCTGATCGGCATTCCGCAGTCGGAGGTGCTCGGGCGCAGGCAGTGGCACGAATTCCTGGACGAGGAGCTCGAGAAAGCCATGGATATCCCCATCTCGCACGAGCCGGTCCGGCGCGTGCGCGGCTTCGCGCCCCGTGAGGCGACGATCAAGCGCATCGACGGCGGCCGGATAAACGTCCGCCTGGCGGGCATAAGCCTGTACGAGCGGGGAATCCACATCGGCAAGGTCTTCTTCTTCGAGGACATGCGCGAGATCAAGCAGCTCCGTGAGGACCTGATCCAGTCGGAGCGTCTGGCGGCGGCAGGGCAGGCGGCCGCCGGCATCAGCCACTCCATCAAGAACATCATGGACGGCTTCAACGGCGGCGTCTATGTCTACCAGGTCGGGAGGAAAGGGCGGGACGAGGAGAAGATGGCTGCCGGCTTCGGCATGATCGAGCGCAACGTGAAGATCATCTCCGACCTGGCCAAAGATCTGCTGAACTTCGCCAAGGAACGCCAGCCGGAGCTGGCGCCTCACGATCCCCGAAAACTGGTCGAGGACGTGATCGCCAGCGTCGGTCTCCCTCCGGAGAGCAAGATCAGCGTTAGGGTCGAGCAGTCGGGCCCCGCCCGGAACGTGATGCTGGACCGCTACGTGTTCCACCAGTGCCTGTCCAACCTGGTCAACAACGCCGTGGGTGCCTTCGCCGAGGGCGAGGAGGGCAACATCGTGGTCGAGCTGGGGTTTGCGGGGGAGAACGCCTACTTCGCCGTCCACGATGACGGCATGGGCATGAGCCTGCAGACGATCTCCAAGATCAAGGGTGGCATGTACTCGACCAAGGGGTCCAAGGGGACCGGTCTGGGACTCCAGGTCGTGCAAAAGGTCGTCAAGGAGCACATGGGGGTGCTGACCATCGAATCGGAGGAAGGCAGCGGCTCGACCTTCCGTATCGAGATCCCCGCCGGAGCCGTTCCCGAGAGAGCGTGAGCGGCACCACCGTCGCTGGTTGCTTCAGCCGGCCTGTTCCCGGAAACGACACGTCCGCTCGAAAACGAATCGGTATGCCCACGTCAGCCAGACGACGCGGCCCAGGTGGTTCCGGGGATTCACGGACCGGAACAGATCTGCGGGCAGGAAGCACAGAAACACCACCTCGTTGAGGTCTTGCAATGCCTCCGGCGCCCCGAGGGTCCAGGGGGATGCCTTCACTCCCGCTTGATCGGCCAGCACCGGCAATCCCGCACAATCGAAGCGGCCGTCGGCCTGGGGCAGTGTCTCGCCGGTCTCGCCCGGTCTGAAAACGAGCGGCGTCCGTAGCGAGCGACGATCCAGCACCGTCCAGGGCGCGGCGGACCTGATAGTAAGCATGGAGAGGAATTCCCAGGCCAGACAGCCGCGGTGGATGCCCCCCGCGGCGGTGATGGCGCTGAGCAACAGCTCGGAGCAGGGCGGGGTAGTGTCGGGATTGCAGCCGAGTTCCGGAAGCCGGTCGCGAAGGGCTGAAATGGTGGCGTGGGCTTCCAGCCGGCCGTCGGGGAAGCTGCGCTTCAGCTCGGACAACGCGCCCCGCGTGGCCACGTCCATCACGTTGCCGAGATCTCGGTCCCGGGCCACGGTCAGCGAGGCGAGATGGAGTCGCCATCCCGGCAGGTCAACCCTGCAGTCGAAAGTGTCGAGTTCAGGCGGCATCCCCTCATATCCCTCTTGGTGCCTTGGTTGTGGTTTCCGGACGCATCGGACCGACTGCCGTTGTGGTTTCCCCCGGCGGATATCAGCGTCCACTGGCTGCATGGCGAGGCCAGTCGGAGATCCGTTTCTTCCCGCCCGGCAGGGTATGTCGAACGTGGGACGGACAACAAGAGAATTCCCTGTGCCTGCAATCCGGCAATGCGGATGGACTATCTGGTAGGGACACCAGTCGATGCTCAGTGCATGCAACGTCCACACATCACGCAGACAGTGGCGGTCGCTTGACCAGCAGGCATTTCCCGACCCGCGCCTCGCCGCCCCCCACGAAGCCCATTGCTTTCCCTCGACAGCCCCGTTTCCCGCCGGGCGTCCTGGTAGCGTAAAACGCTCCACCAAACTACCATAAGACAGAATCAGTCTTGTTTTTGGTGTCTGGAGGGAGTCCCATGATCGGACAGCGGATCGGCCGGTACGAGGTGCGCGCCCTGATCGGCAAGGGCGGCATGGGCGACGTGTACCGCGCCCGCGACACGAGCCTCGACCGCGAGGTGGCGCTGAAGGTGTTGCCCCCCGCCCTGCAGCACGATCGCGAGCGCCGCACCCGCATCGAGCGCGAGGCGAAGACCGTCGCCGCGCTGAACCATCCCAACGTCGTGACCCTCCACGCCGTCGAGGAGATCGACGGCGTGTTCTTCCTGGTCATGGAACTGGTGGACGGCCATACGCTCGACGCCGAGATCCCGGAAGACGGCCTGCCGCTCGGCCGGTTCTTCGAACTGGCGCTGCCCCTGACCGGGGCCTTGGCGGCGGCCCACGCCCGGGGCATCACCCACCGCGACATCAAGGCGCAGAACGTGATGATCGACGGCGAGGGCCGCGTCAAGGTGCTGGACTTCGGTCTGGCCCAGTCCCCGGAGCCGCCGGCGGCGCACACCGATCAGACCATGACGATCGACTCCGAGACCAGCCGCGAGGGTGTCGTCGTCGGCACGGCGGCCTACATGTCGCCGGAACAGGCCGAGGGCAAGCCGGTCGATCCCCGTTCGGACGTGTTCTCCCTGGGCGTGCTGCTCTACGAGATGATCACCGGACGGCGGCCCTTCGCGGGCGAGACCCGCCTGTCGACGCTGACGTCCGTGCTGCGCGACCAGCCCCGGCCGCTCGTCGACTTCCGCGCCGACCTGCCCCGGCACCTCGGCCGCATCCTGCGCCGCTGTCTGGAGAAGGATCCCGGGCTGCGTTACGAGACCGCCCGCAGCGTGCTCTACGATCTGGAGATCCTGCGCGACGAGGACGACACCGACCTCCTCCTCCTCGCCGGGCGGTTGGCAGCGGAC
>JAHIYU010000135.1 GCA_018814885.1 bacterium
CGCCCTGCCGCGCCTCGCGCAGATGCGCGATCGTCTGGAGTCCGACGCGCGGCGCATATCCCTGGCCGACAGGATCGAAGTCCTGAGCGGCGTCCGGGTCGTGGGCGCCTATCAGCCCGACATGCTGCTTTTGAAGGACGAATCCGGTCTGGCCGTGGCCCGCGCCGCCGCGATCGTCTGGGCGGGCGGCGCCTGGGATCGCCTCGGCGACTTCGAGAACAACGACCTGCCCGGTCTGATGGGTCCCCGCGCCCTCTACAGGCTGGCGGCGATCCAGGGCCTGCGGCTCGCCGGCGCCAGGACCGTCGTGTGCGGCCACGGTTTCGACCTGTGGCTGTCGGCAGCCCTGCTGCACGCCGTGGGCGCGCGCGTCGCCCTGGTCCCGGACACCGTCACCGGCGCCGAAGGTGAAATCCCGGCGGCTTCCCGGAGACTGGGCTGGGCCCTGCATGCCGGCCTCGAGCTGCGGCGGGCCACAGCCCGCACCGGCGCCCTCGCCACCCTGGACTTCGCCGGCGGCGGCGGTCTGACCCGGCTGCCGGCCGACCTGGCCGTGATGTGCGCCCGGGCCAAACCGGCCCACGACATACCCTATCAGCTGGGCGCGGATCTCGTGCTCGACCCGGACCGGGGCGGCTTCGTGCCCCGGGCGGCACGGACATCGGGGACGGTGGTGTCGATCGTCGGCGAAGCCGCAGGCGCCGCCCCGGAGGATCTGTGCGTGGAGGCCGTATCATGAGCAAGCGCATCCTCTGCCGCTGCGAGGACGTGACCCGTGCGGAGTTCCGCGAGGCCTACGCCGAGGGGTTCACCGAGCTGGAGTCCCTGAAGCGCTACACGGGCGTGAGCACCGGGTTCTGCCAGGGCAAGGGCTGCCTCGTCGAATCCGCGCTGGAACTCTCCTCGCTGCGGGACGTGCCGCCCGGCGACATATGCCTGACCAACATCCGGCCGCCGGTCGAGCCGGTGACCTTCGCCGAGCTGGCGCGCCTCGAGCCGCCGCCCCTGCTCGACGACCTGAAGCGCACTTCCGCCGCCGCAGGCCCGCAACGGCCAGACACCGGGGACGAGACATGATCCCCCTGCCGGCCGGCCCCGTGCCCCAACGCGCCGACGCCGTCGTCGTGGGCGGCGGCATCAACGGTCTGGCGATCTCCGTCGAGCTGGCGCGGCGCGGCCTGCGGGACATCGTGGTGCTGGAGAAGGCCTACCTCGGCAGCGGCTCCACCGGCCGGTGCGGCGGCGGCATCCGACAGGTCTGGACCACGGAGGAGAACATCCTGCTGGCCAAGGAGAGCGTCGCCTGCTACGGCAGCCTCGCGGGCGAGCTCGGCCTGCACACCTTCTTCCGCCAGGGCGGCTATCTGATGGTGACCGAGGACGCTGCGCAGCTGGAGACTTTGCGCAGCGCCGTGGCCCTGCAGAACCGCTGCGGCGTGCGCAGCGAATTCCTGCAGCCCCGGGACTGCCTGAAGCTGGTGCCCCAGCTGAACGTCAGCCGACTGGCGGGCGCGCTGTTCTGTCCCGACGACGGCACCGCCTACCCCTTCTCGGTGGTGTGGGGGTACGCGCGGGCGGCACAGCGCCTGGGCGTCAAGGTCTTCATCCGCACCGAGTTGGTCGACGTGGCGACCACCGGGGAACGCATCAGCGGCGTCCGCACCAGCCGCGGCGGCATCTCGACGCCGCTGCTGATCAACTGCGCCGGGCCCTGGGCGCGCACCCTGGCGGCCAAGGTGGGCGTGTCGCTGCCCAACCGGCAGGAGCGCCACGAGATCATGGTCAGCGAATCCTACAAGCCGTTCCTGGACCCCATGGTCATCTCCATCTCCAACGGGATCTAC
The DNA here is from genome assembly GCA_018814885.1 of bacterium. NCBI lineage: Bacteria > bacterium. The sequence goes on from JAHIYU010000135.1 coordinate 1,845, forward strand.
TTCAGCCAGAGCATGCGCGGCGAGCTCCTCGGCGGCATCGGCGATCCCGGCGAACCCCGCTGGGAGGACGCCGGCAGCTTCGACACCCGCAGCCAGCTCCGCTTCGCCGCCCGGTTCGCCCGGGCCCTGATCGATTCCTTCCCGCCCGCCGCCGGGATGCGTCTGATGCGCCAGTGGGCGGGCCTGTACGACGTCACACCCGACCACCGGCCGATCCTGGGCGGCGTGCCCGGCCTCGACGGCTACCACCATCTGTGCGGTTTCAGCGGTCATGGCTTCATGCTGGCGCCCGTGGCGGCACGGCGCATGGCCCGCCACATCCTCACCGGCGAGGCGGACGAGATCATCGCCTCCCTGTCGCTGGATCGTTTCGCGCGCGGCGAGATCGAGGTGGACGCCTTCGTGGTGGGGTGAGGGGGGCCGGGCAGGGGATCGATGAAACCATCAGGCTCCCAGGCCATCTCCTTGACCTTCCCCACACCGGCGGCCAACCAGCGGCCGTCTTCCCGCGTTGCGCCGTCCGGTAAACGTCGGCCGGACATGTCGTGCGCCACGCCGTCACGGGCGAACGCCGCCGGCAGCACGGCGACGATGTGCGCCGAGGCGAAGACGCCCGCGGGCACGGACACGTCCGCCAAGGCCGCGACCTCGTAGGTCAGCGTATGGAAATCCCCGGGGTTGCTGTCGTCGCGACTGTTGTAGAAGCGCGGCGTGCCGGACCAGGTCTTGCTCGCTCCTCCTCGTCCAGTAGCCTTATCGGGCTCCATGTGCTACCGGAGCAGATCGATCAGAGCGGCCTCCAGATCGTGGTGCTTGAAGCTGAAACCGTTCGCGCGCAGGACCTTGGGCACCGCCCGGCAACTGCACAGCATCATGTCGGCCATCTCACCGAGCGCCAGGCGCAGCAGGAACGCCGGCATGCGGAAAGCCGAAGGTTTTCCCAGCACGCGCCCCAGGGCCTGTGCGAATTCCTGCTGGGTCGGCGGGTCGGGCACGACCATGTTCACCGGGCCCGAGATCCCTTCGTGGTCGAGCAGGTGTAGCGTGGCCCGGACCATGTCCGAGCGGTGGATCCAGGGGAAGAAAGCGCGCGGATCGCCGAGCGGACCGCCGAGCCCGAAACGATAGGGCATGGTCAGGCGGGCCAGGGCATCGCCGTCGCGGGCTAGGACCACCCCGGTGCGCAGCAGCACGACGCGCGTGTCGCCCGACGCGGCTTCGAGGGCGCACCCTTCCCATTCGTGGGCCAGGCGCCCCAGGAAATCGCCTCCCGCCTCGCGTTCCTCGTAGAGGGGCTCCCGGCCGCCCTCGGCGTAGTAGCCGACCGCGGAACCGCTCAGCAGGGTACGGACGCGCGGGTGCGCATGGACGGCATCGACAACTCTGCGGGTCGTCTCCAGACGGGACCTGCGGAACTGCTGCTTGCGCCGGCTCGTCCAGCGTCCTGCGGCCAGCGGCTCTCCGGCCAGGTTGATCACCGCATCGCAATCGGCCAGGGCGTCCTGCCAGGCTCCCTCTGCCGCGGGGTCGCCCTCCAGGATCTCGACGGGACGCGGCAGACGGGACAGCGCGCGGCGACGATCCCGCGTGATACAGACCGCCTCGTCTCCCCGCTCGATCAAGCCCCGGATCAGGGCCCGCCCGATCAGTCCGGTGCCACCGGTCAGAAACACCCTCATACGCATCTCCCGACGGTCTCGCCGGAGCATACCGGCACGTGCAGCATATGACCGGTCCGGGACGTTGTCCAGCGTCGGACCACCGGCGTTGACACCGCTCCCGTGGGTATTATCGTGTCCGGAAAGGCGGCTCGAACGCCGCCCCCGGTCAGCGTCCCCGCCCGTTCAAGGAGCGAGCCATGAACTACGAGTACTTCGATTGCGATATCGACGATGGCGTGGCGACCATATCTTCGCTGGGCCCGTCGGCCCCCCAGCTCCAGGATATCGGGGACGAACTGGTGGACGTCCTGCTGCGCCTGCAGGAAGACCGCGCGGTGCGTGTCATCCTGCTGAGCGATGCGGGCGGCGCGTTCGACGCCACCATGGGCCTGCAGTCGGCAGCGGAGGACCGCACCCGCGGCGAGGGCATGGAGAACATGGCGGCCGGTCTCGACACGGTGCGCCGCGTGGTCACGCTGATGCAGGAGCTGGGCAAGCCTGTCGTGGCCGCGGTCAGCGGGGACGTGCGCGACGCCGGGTTCGGCCTGGTGATGGCCGCCGACATCTGCATGGCCTGCGCCACCGCCACCTTCACCCTGCAGGACATGCGCCACGGGCTGCTGCCGGACTGGGGCATGACCTACACGCTGCCCCGCCTCATCGGTCCCAAACGGACCCTGGAGCTCTTCTGGTCCGGGCGCTCGGTCCCCGCCGAAGAGGCGGCGCGCATGGGCCTGATCGACAGGGTGGTGCAGAGCGACGTCTGGGACGAGGAGGTGGAGAGGTTCACCCGGCACCTGACCACGATCCCGCAGCCGGCCCTGCAGCTCAGCAAGATGGCCGTGCAGCAGTCGTCGCAATTCGACATGACCACCATGCTGTCCCTGGAATTCGAGTCCCAGCAGCAATGCTGGGATTCGCGCGAGACGGATACGGGCATGGCCGCGATGCTCGCCGGCAGAGAGCCCGACTTCCGGTTCGAAGAAGCCGGTGACGATTGACAGGCACTACCCCACACCTGGAGGACGCGACGTGGGCCTCACCCTGATCGAGAAGATCATCGCCAGCCACTGCGACCAGGAGGTCGTGCGCCCGGGCGATACCGTGGACATGCGGGTGGACGTCCGGGCCGCGCGCGATTTCGGCGGCGCGAGCGTGGTCAAGAACCTGCGGCAGGCCGGGCTGGGCATCGACGACGCGACGAAGACCCTCTTCACCTTCGACTGCAATCCCGGCGGCAGCGATCAGGGCTACGCGGCCAACCAGCAGATCTGCCGCATCTTCGCGCGCGAGACGGGCGTCGGCCTGCGCGACATCACCCAGGGCATCGGCACCCACCTCGCCATCGACGACGGGCTCGTGGGCCCGGGCTCGACCTTCGTCAGCACCGACAGCCACGCCAACATCATGGGCGCCGTGGGCGCCTTCGGGCAGGGCATGGGCGACCAGGACATCGCCTACGCCTGGAGCTCCGGCAAGGTCTGGTTCAGGGTGCCCAAGTCGTGCCGGATCGTCCTGAAGGGCCGCCCCGCGCCGGAGGCCACGGCCAAGGACATCGTCCTGAAGATGCTGCAGGTCCTGGGCGCCGGCGGCCTGCTGGGCTACGCCGCCGAGATCACGGGCGGGATCGTCGACGCGCTGGACGTGAACGACCGCGTCACGATCGCCAGCATGTCCACCGAGATGGGCGGCATCATCTCCCTGTTCGAGCCCAACCAGGTCGTGCTGGACTTCTGCCGCGCGGCCGGCGGCCGGGTCTTCCAGCCCGTCGCCGCCGATCCCGACGCCCGCTACGACGCGACCTTCGAGGTGGACATCACCGGTCTGCGCCCGATGATCGCGCGCCCGGGCCATCCCGAGGACACGGTGCCCGTCGCCGAGGTGGCCGGCCGCAAGGTCGACTCGATCTTCATCGGCTCCTGCACAAACGGCCGGCTGGAGGACCTGCGCCGCGCGGCCAAGGTCCTCGCGGGCCGCACCGTGGCTCCCGGCGTCGTGCTGAAGGTGGTGCCCAGCACCCGCGCGGTGTGGGAGGCCTGCCTGGACGAGGGTCTGGTGGACGTGTTCATGAAGGCCGGCGCCCTGGTGGGCAACGCCGGCTGCGGCGGCTGCGCCGCCGGCCAGATCGGCCAGAACGGCCCCGGCGAGGTGACGGTCAGCACGGGCAACCGCAACTTCGCCGGCAAGCAGGGCAAGGGCGAGGTCTACCTGGCCGCACCCGCGGTGGCGGCGGCCTCTGCCGTGGCCGGCGTGATTGCCATGCCCGACGCGCTTCCCGCCACTCCGGTCCTCTTCCCGATCGGAAAAGGCAGCGGGGTCGCCC
>JAHIYU010000136.1 GCA_018814885.1 bacterium
GGCCCACGCGGCCTGGATGGCGGACGCCGGCCGGCTGCGCGGAGCCTTCGCGGCGGTCGCCGCGGCCGGGGATCTCGCCGCACGACGAGCGGTGTTCCAACCGCTCACCGCCAAGGTGTGGGATGCCCTGCGGCGCTATGGATATCGCGACGACCGCCCCGTGCGCCTCTTCCACTGCCCGATGTACGGCAGCAAGGGCGCCGACTGGATCCAGCGCGCCGCCACCACGTCCAATCCCTACTATGGCGCGGCGATGCTCCGTTGCGGCAGCCAGACCGACTCCTTGACGGCGTCCGACGACGGCGAGGGGAGGTGACCGGCATGTCCGCGAAGCGCACCGAGCACACGGGGAGCCGGCTGGACGGCATCCTGAGGTTCTGCCTCGAGAACAAGCTCGTGGTCGGCCTGTTCGTCCTGTTCGTGGTCGCCTTCGGCGCCATGGTCGCGCCCTTCGACTGGGAGCTTGGCGGCCTGCCGCGCGACCCCGTCCCCGTGGATGCCATTCCCGATCTCGGCGAGAACCAGCAGATCGTCTTCACGGAGTGGATGGGCCGCTCGCCCCAGGACGTGGAGGACCAGATCACCTATCCCCTGACGGTGGCGCTGCTCGGCCTGCCGGACATCAAGACCGTCAGGAGCTACTCCTTCTTCGGCTTCTCGACCATCTACGTGATCTTCAAGGAGCGGGCGGATTTCTACGATTCGCGCTCGCGGATCCTGGAAAAGCTCAACAGCTTGCCGCCGAGCACGTTGCCGACCGGCGTGCAGCCGGGGCTCGGCCCGGACGCCACGGCGCTGGGCCAGGTCTTCTGGTACACCCTCGAGGGGCGCGACGAGGACGGGAATCCGACCGGTGACTGGGATCTCGACGAGCTGCGCAGCATCCAGGACTGGTACGTCCGGTACGGCCTGCTGTCCGCCGAGGGGGTCGCCGAGGTCGCCTCGGTCGGCGGCTTCGTCCGCGAGTACCAGATCGACGTCGATCCCGACGCCATGTGGGCCTACGGGATCGCGCTGGACCAGGTCTACGAATCCGTCCGCCAGTCGAACGTCGACGTCGGCGCGCGGACGATCGAGATCAACAGCGCCGAGTACATGATCCGCGGCCTGGGTTTCCTGAAGAGTCTCGACGACATCGAGTCCAGCGTCGTGGCGGTCAACGACGGCATCCCGATCACGATCAAGGACATCGCCCACGTCGGCTTCGGGCCCGCCTTGCGGCGCGGCGCGCTGGACAAGGAGGGCGCCGAGGCGGTCGGCGGCGTGGTCGTCGTCCGCTACGGCGAGAATCCGCTGTCCGCGATCAAGAACGTCAAGCGGAAGATCGAGGAGATCTCGCCCGGCCTGCCCAGCAAGACCCTGGCCGACGGCCGCGTCAGCCAGGTCGCGATCGTGCCGTTCTACGACCGCAGCGGTCTGATCTACGAGACCCTCGGCACCCTGGACACCGCCCTGACCGAGGAGATCCTCATCACGATCATCGTCGTGATCGTGCTGATCATGAACCTGCGCAGCAGCCTGCTGATCGCCGGACTGCTGCCCCTGGCGGTGCTGATGAGCTTCATCGGCATGAAGCTCTTCCGCGTCGACGCGAACATCGTCGCGCTTTCCGGCATCGCCATCGCCATCGGCACGATGGTCGACATGGGGGTCATACTGTGCGAGAACATCCTCAGGCGCCTGGACGAGGCGGGTCCGGACGACGACAAGCTGGAGGTCATCTTCCGCGCCTCGTCAGAGGTGGGCAGCGCCGTGGTGACGGCCGTCGCCACGACGATCATCAGCTTCCTGCCCGTCTTCACCATGCAGGCGGCCGAGGGGAAGCTGTTCAAACCCCTGGCCTACACCAAGACCTTCGCCCTGGTCGCGTCGATCATCGTGGCGCTGACGGTCATTCCCCCCTTCGCACATCTCCTGTTCTCCCGGAAGATCGGCACCGGATTCGCCAGGAAGCTGTCCGGGCTGCTGCTCGTGGTCGTCGGTGCGGCCGCCGCGATCAAGCTGTCGCCCTGGGTGGGTCTGGCGATGGCGCTCTGGGGGGCCTACACGATCTGGCAGGAGCGGATCCCCGCGCGTTTCCGGCGCCACGGACCGCTGGCCGTGAACGGCATCGCCGTGCTGATGGTCGGGCTGTTGCTGACCAGGCACTGGCTGCCGTTGGGGCCCGGCAAGGGGCTGCCGTTGAACGTCCTGTTCGTCGCCCTCGCCCTGGGCGGATTGCTCTGCTTGTTCCACGTCTTCACGCGTTTCTATCCGCGGCTGCTGACCTGGTGCCTGGATCACAAGCTGCTGTTCCTGGCGCTGCCGGTCATCCTGGTGCTGGTCGGCCTGTCCGTCTGGCAGGGCTTCTCCTCGGTCTTCGGCTTCCTGCCCGGCATGCACGACGGCGCCGACACGCTGCTCGGACGGGTGTGGTCGGGCCCGAAGCATGCTTTCCCGGGACTCGGCAAGGAGTTCATGCCGCCCCTGGACGAGGGGTCCTACCTGTACATGCCGACGACCATGCCCCATGCGTCGATCGGCGAGGCGCTGGACGTGCTGCAGAAGCTGGACATGGCGATCGCGGAGATCCCCGAGGTGGAGTCGGTCGTCGGCAAGCTGGGCAGGGCCGATTCCCCCCTCGACCCGGCGCCGATCTCCATGGTGGAGACGGTGATCAACTACGTTCCCGAGTACAAGCTCGACAAGGACGGCCACCGACTGCGCTTCCGGTACGACAAGCGGCGCGATACGTACGTGCGGGACGAGGCCGGCGAGCTGATCCCCGACGGGCGTGGGCGTCCCTACCGGCAGTGGCGCGACGAGATCCGCACGCCGGACGACATCTGGGACGAGATCGTCCGCGTCGCCAGGCTGCCCGGCACGACCTCGGCGCCCAAGCTGCAGCCCATCGCCGCGCGCATCGTCATGCTCCAGAGCGGCATGCGGGCGCCCATGGGCGTCAAGATCAAGGGGCCGGACCTCGAGACGCTCGACCGGGTCGGCCTGGAGATCGAGCGCCTCCTGAAGGAGGTCCCCTCGATCGAACCCGCCGCGGTCATCGCCGACCGGATCGTGGGCAAGCCGTACCTGGAGATCGACATCGACCGCCGCGCCATCGCGCGCTACGGGCTGACGATCCGCAAGGTCCAGGACGTCATCGAGGTCGCCGTCGGCGGACGGCTGGTCACCACGACGGTGGAGGGGCGGGAGCGCTATCCGGTGCGGGTGCGCTATGCCCGGGAACTGCGGGACACCATCGAGGATCTCGGCCGGATTCTCGTCCCCACGCGGAGCGGCGCGCAGATTCCCCTGATCCAGCTCGCCGAGGTCCGCTATGTCCGCGGACCACAGGTGATCAAGAGCGAGGACACGTTCCTGGTCGGCTACGTGCTCTTCGACATGAAACCGGGAAGCGCCGAGGTCGACGTCGTCCGGGCCGCGCGGGCGCACCTGGAACGCGCGCGGGAGGCCGGGGAGTTCGCGTTGCCCGCCGGGGTCAGCTACACCTTCGCCGGCAGCTACGAGAACCAGGTGCGTTCCGAGAAGAAGCTGATGGTGGTGCTGCCTCTGGCCCTGTTCGTGATCTTCATGATCCTCTACTTCCAGTTCCGCTCGGTCGTCACCACCGGCATGGTGTTCTCCGGCATCTTCGTGGCCTGGGCGGGCGGGTTCCTGATGATCTGGCTCTACGGGCAGCCCTGGTTCCTGGACTTCGCGTTCGCCGGCACGGAGATGCGCACGCTGTTCCAGATCCACCCCATCAACCTCAGCGTGGCCATCTGGGTGGGCTTCATCGCCCTGTTCGGCATCGCGTCCGACGACGGCGTCGTCATGGCGACCTTCCTCGATCAGACCTTCGCCGGCAGACGCTTCCGGTCCGCGGCCGAGATCCGGCGGGCGACGATCGAGGGCGCGGTCCGGCGCGTCCGCCCGGCAACGATGACCATCGCGACGACGATCCTGGCCCTGCTGCCGGTGCTGACCTCGGCGGGACGCGGGGCGGACATCATGGTCCCCATGGCCATCCCGTCCTTCGGGGGCATGGCCGTCGCCATGCTCACCATCCTGGTCGTGCCGGTGCTCTACTGCGGGCACGCGGAGCTGAAACTCAAACGGGGCTGGACCGGAACGTGAGCCCGCAACGAAGAAGGGGAGAGGACGACATGTCGGGTACGCGAGGAGGACTCGGGAGACCGGCGGCATCCGGACTGATCCGGACGGTTCGAGGCGGCTCGCTGGCCCTGGCAGTCGTATTTATTCTGGCGGTGGCCGCGTATGCAGAGACGGACGGGCACGACCACCGGCATGCTGAGATGATCGTCAACACGACGTGCCCGGTCACTCCGGGCGAAGCCGTGGACGAGTCCATCACCGTCGAGTACGAGGGTCGCTCGCTCGCCTTCTGCTGCCAGCGTTGCCGGCAGAAGTTCATCGCCGACCCCGAGCGGTACGCGGCGAACCTGCCTGCCGACGGACATGATCACGACGGGCATGCCGCGCCGACGGCGGCAGGCGAGGGAGAGCATGAAGTTCACGACCATGCGGCGCACCGGGAGAAGACCTCCCTGGCGGGAGCGCTCCACCCTGTCGCCGTGCATTTTCCGATCGCCCTGGTGTTTGCACTGCTTCTCGCCGAGATCGTCGGCGGCCGCAAGCCGTCGCCCACGGCAGCTGGGGCGGCCCGCTTCCTCAGAGTGATCGCGCCCCTCAGCGCCCTGGTGGCTGTCGTCTTAGGCTTTGCGGCCGGTGGGATGAACGGGTTGTTCGAGGCACCCGACTCGACGCTCCAGTTTCATCGTCTGGCCGGACTCGCCGCATTCGTCCTGATCACGGCGGCGTGCCTGGCCGGGCATCGCTGGAACGCCCCGGCTCGGCGGGGGCGGCGTCCGGTCTACCTGGCACTGCTGGTCGCGGCCACATTCGTGACGGCGTACGCGGGCCATCTCGGCGGGAAACTCGTCTTCGGCGACGACTACCTGATTCTGTTCTGAGATCCGGGATTCCGGCACCGGAGGTCCATCTCCCATCCCCTGATCACGGTGCCAGGTCCCACCAATTTTGAGACGCAGGAGACGAAGTGCGATGCGCGGAAAACCCGGTAGCAAGCAACATCTGAAGGTAGTGGATGCCCGGATATCGACCTCGGAGCCGGTGATACCCGCCGGTGATGGCTGGACCTGTCCGATGCACCCGGAAGTCCTGCGATCCTCTCCTGGCGCGTGTCCCGTTTGCGGCATGGCCCTCGAGCATACGTTCCCAGCACCAGAAAGCGACGAACAGGAGGAGGCCGAGTTTCGCGCGATGCGTCGGCGGCTTGTATTCGCTGTGGCACTGACGGTCCCGCTGCTCATCCTCGCCATGTCCGAGATGATCCCGGGCCTGGATGCCGCCGGACGGATCCCACATGCTTGGCGGACTCGTCTGGAGTTCGGCCTTGCTGCGCCGGTCTGCCTGTGGAGCGCCCTGACGTTCTATCGTCGCGCGTGGCGATCCGTACGCGCGCGGAGCCTCAACATGTACACCCTGATCGGCCTCGGAGTGAGCGTCGCTTTTCTCTACAGCGTCGTGGCCGCCTTTGCGCCAGGCCTGTTCCCGCCCTCGTCCCGCGGTGCCGACGGTCTCGTAGGCGTCTATTTCGAAGCGGCCGCCGTGATCGTGACCCTGATCCTGCTCGGACAGGTCCTCGAACTCAAGGCGCGGCGCAGGACAGGTGCCGCCATCCGCGCTCTCCTGGGTCTGGCGGCCAAGACGGCCTGGCGTCTCGACGAAGATGGAGGCGATATGGAGGTCCGGCTAGACGAGGTCGTAGTGGGAGACGTGCTGCTCGTCCGCCCCGGCGAGAAGGTTCCGGTGGACGGCATCGTGCTCGAGGGGAGCAGCGCCGTCGACGAGTCGATGATCACGGGCGAACCCATGCCCAAGGCCAAGAGGACCGGCGACACGGTCGTCGGGGCAACGATCAACGGCACGGGATCGTTGACCGTCCGCGCGACCAAGGTGGGCGCCGATACGATGCTGGCGCAGATCGTCCGGATGGTGTCCGACGCGCAGCGAAGCCGGGCACCCATCCAGCGAACGGCGGACAAGGTCGCCGGCGTGTTCGTGCCCGTCGTCATAGCCGTCTCCGCGATCACGTTCGCGGTCTGGGGACTCATCGGGCCCGAGCCGAGGATGACCCATGCACTGATCAACGCCGTCGCGGTTCTGATCATCGCCTGCCCGTGCGCCCTCGGGATAGCCACGCCCATCTCCATCATGGTCGCCACGGGTCGGGCGGCGACCATGGGGGTCCTGTTCAAGGACGCGGCAGCCCTGGAAACACTCCGCAGCGTCGATACCCTACTGGTCGACAAGACCGGGACGTTGACCGAGGGGAGTCCCTTCGTATCAACGATCCGCCCCGCGGGATCTCTTGCGTCGGATGAACTGTTGCGCCTGGTAGGGAGCCTGGAGTCCGCCAGTGAACATCCCCTTGCTGCAGCGGTCGTGACCGCCGCCCGCGAGAAGGGGCTCGACCTCGATAGACCGGAAGAGTTCAACTCTGAGACCGGCAAGGGAGTGACGGGCAAGGTCGGCGGCCGGCTCGTGAGTGCCGGCAACCTCAAAATGATGGAATCCCTCGGCGTTGACGTTCCCCATCACCAGGAGCAGGTCGCCGCGCTGCGTAAGACCGGTCAGACAATCCTGTTTGTAGCCGTCGAGAACCGGTACGCGGGTCTGCTCGGCGTGGCGGACAGGATCAAGTCGACCTCGCGACAGGCGATCGATGAGCTCAGGCGGGAGGGCATGCGTCTCATCATGCTGACGGGAGACGACGAAGCGACCGCTCGCGCCGTCGCCGACGAACTCGGCATCGACGAGGTGATCTCGGGAGTCCTGCCGGGCGACAAGGCCGCCGTCATCAGATCCCATCAGGGAGCGCAGCGTGTCGTAGCGATGGCGGGCGACGGGATCAACGACGCCCCTGCGCTCGCCCAGGCCGATATCGGCATCGCCATGGGTTCCGGTACCGACGTAGCCATCGAGAGCGCCGGGGTCACCCTGCTGCGCGGCGATCTCGGCGGCATCGTGCGGGCGCGCGCGATCTCCAGACGTACGATGACCAACATCAGGCAAAACCTGTTTTTCGCCTTCGCCTACAACATGCTCGGTGTCCCTGTCGCCGCCGGCTTGCTCTACCCGCTCTGGGGCATACTCCTGAGCCCGGTGATCGCCGCAGCCGCCATGAGTCTGAGTTCCGTTTCCGTCATCGGCAACGCGCTGCGCTTGCGCGCCGCGCGGATCTCGTCGTCTTGACGGAGACCTCACCCGGTCGGACGCCGTCCGACAATGAAAAGGAGCAAGAGATGTTCAGAACGATAATCACGTTGATCGCCGCCGTCTCAGTCATGGCCTTAGCCCAGGCGCCGGCTCTCGCACAGCATCACGACCACATGCAGGGCGGCCAGGGCCACGGCGGTGGACAGATGGACGGGCACATGTCCGGCCTGCATTCCGAGGAGATGATGGAGCAGATGAACACGGTGATGGAGCACATGTCCGAGATGATGCAGGAGATGCATAGCGCCCACGAGCGGATGGAGGGCATGACGGGTGACCAGATGGCCGGCCATCCGGGCGAGCACATGTCCATGGTGCAAGACGTGGCCCACGACATGGAGGACATGATGCCGCTGATGGATTCCATGCTTTCGCACATGCGGAACTACATGGATAACGACGGAGACATGTCCGACGAGGCCATGTCGGAGCGGATGCAGGAGATGATGGGGAACATGGACCAGATGTTCCGCGCCGGGCAGGGCATGATGCGGGCGCTCCAGCAGATGGGCGGCAGCGGTGAGCACGGCGACGCGCAAACGGACCACCAGCACTGAGGCGACGGCATGAACCCATTCCGTAACATGCGAGGTACGAGGGCCGCCCGTGCGGTCCTGCTCGCGGCCGTCGTCGCCGGATTCGCCGTCGCGGCGACGGCGGCGCCGCCCACCGCCACGCAGACGGTTCGGTGGCTGCGCCAGGAACAGAGCGACTTCGCAGGCAGTTTTCTGATCTCCTATTCCGCCCTCTCCTGGCGGGGCCGGGACTGGGACCTGCGCGGCAGCGTCAGCTGGCTGTCGTGGCGTGAAACGGTCAGTGACAGTCCCGGGACGAGCGGTTCCGGATTCGGCGCCCTGTACGTCACGGTCGGACGCCGGGTCTGGGGGGACGAGCGCAGCTGGAGGTCGCGGAGCCGGGGCTGGGTAAGGCTGCGGGGCAAGCTGCCGCTGCAGGACGACTATGCCCAGACGGGCAGCGGCAAGAGCGACTGGGGCGCCAGCCTCCTCACCTCGAACCGCTACCGCGAGCTGTACGTCCTCGCCGAGGCGGGGATCCTGAAGCTCGGTGAACCGTTGGGCGTAGATTACGAAGGGCTGTTCAGCGGTTCGGTGTCTCTCAGCTATCACCGGTTCGGCGCCACGGCGTTCCCTGTTTTCAGCTTCTCAGCCTCGACGCCGGCGCGTCGGGAGGAACCGGCGTACCTGGAATGGTCGGGCGGTTTCGGCATAGTCTGGTCGCACGATCTGTCGACTAGTCTGCTCTACTCCCGCGGGCTGACTGAGGTGAGCCCCGCGGAGGGACTGGCCACCGTCGTCTCGGTGAGGTTCTGACCCGGGCCAGTCGCGCCGCCCGGCGCGGCACAAGAAGATGGCGGACGCAGTCGGTATTGACGCCACGCGTAATCCGGCTACTGTTGGGCCCATGAACACCTATCTGCGCGTCCTGAGGCTGGTGAGGCCGTACCTGACGTTCATCCTGCTGTCCATGTTCTTCATGGTCGTCTTCTCCCTGTTGAGCGGCTTCAGCATCGTGATGATCGCCCCGTTCCTCGAGGCGCTGTTCACGCCCGAGACGGCGGATATAGCCGTGACCGGGGCCGCCGGTTCGCACGCGATCGTCGTGCCCGACACCCTGGGCGTCGCCGACGCCGTCACGCGGGCAGACGATTTACAGCGGTCGTTCTCGGTGACGGGACTGCGCGACGACCTCATGGCCCGGCTCAAAGCCTGGCTGCACCGCGACACCAAGATGGAAACCCTCTGGGTGATCGTGCTGGTGTTCTTCATCCTGAACCTCGTGAAGAACCTTTCCGGCTACCTGCAGACCGTCTGCACCGACTACGTCCAGCACAGCTTCATCCGCGATCTGCGCAATCGGCTCTTCGAGAAGTTCACCAGCCTGCCCCTGTCCTTCTACCACAACCACCGGGCCGGCGAGCTGATCAGCCGGGCCACCAACGACGTGCTGGTGGTCAACCGCAGCGTGAACGTCAGCTTCACCAACCTGGCGCGCGATCCGGTCATGATCGTGATGTACCTGGCGATGGCGCTGCTGCTGAGCTGGCGCCTGACCCTGCTGGCCATGCTCGTGCTGCCGCTGAGCATGCTGATCATCGTCCGCATCGGCAAGAAGCTGCGCAAGTACAGCCACCGGCAGCAGGAGAAGATGGCGAACATCACCACGCGTCTGCAGGAGACCATCTCCGGCATCCGGGTGGTGAAGGCGTTCACCAGCGAGGGGCGGGAGAACGCGCGTTTCCGCGCCGAGTCGCAACGCCTGTTCAAGGACCTGTTCAAGATCGCGCGCATGCAGCGCCTGTCGTCGCCGCTGACCGAACAGCTGTCGGTGCTGGTGGGCCTGTTCGTCCTGTGGTACGGCGGACGCCAGGTGCTCGGCGGCGGCGAGCTGCCGCCGCATCTCTTCATCCTCTTCCTCTTCTTCGTCTTCTCGCTCGGCAGGCCCATCAAGGAGCTTAGCCAGGTCAACAACGCCATCCAGGAGGGCCTGGCGGCCGCCGAGCGTGTCTTCGCGGTGCTGGATCATCCCGTCGAGATCCTCGAGAATGCGCGTGCGGCGGCCTTGACCGACGTGCGTGGCGATATCGAGCTGCGCGGCGTGCGCTTCTCCTACCGGGACGGCGCACCCGTTCTGAAGGGCGTGGACCTGAAGGTGGAGCCGGGGGAGGTGGTGGCCCTGGTCGGCGCGAGCGGGGCGGGCAAGTCCACGCTGGTCGATCTGATCCCGCGCTTCTACGATCCCACCGAGGGGCAGGTGCTGCTCGACGGGCACGACCTGCGCGACCTCACGCTCGCTTCGTTGCGCGGCGCCGTGGGCCTGGTCACCCAGGAGGTGATCCTCTTCAACGACACCGTGCGCAACAATATAGCCTACGGCCTGCCGGACGTGGGCATCGACGAGATGGTCGCCGCCGCGCGCGCCGCCAACGCCCACGACTTCATCGTCGCCATGCCCGATGGTTACGACACCCTGATCGGCGACCGCGGCCTGAAGCTCTCGGGCGGCCAGCGGCAGCGCCTGTCCATCGCCCGCGCCATCCTGAAGAACCCGCCGGTGCTGATCCTCGACGAGGCCACCAGCGCCCTGGACACCGAGAGCGAGAAGCTCGTACAGGAGGCCATCGACCGTCTGGTGCGCGACCGCACCACCATCGTCATCGCCCACCGCCTGTCGACGATCCAGCACGTGGACCGCATCTATGTGATGCAGGCGGGGCGCATCGTGCAGATCGGCGATCACGAGGCCCTGCTGGCCGATACGGCCGGGCCTTATCGCACGCTGCACGACCTGCAGTTCCGCACCTGACCCGGGTTGCAACCTTCGACCCGCCGGCTGCGTAGTCACGCACCACACGCATCACCGCAGCCGGAGGTCCTGCCATGCCGAAGCGCAACAGATTCCTGGCCGTCCTGGGGGCGCCGCTTCTCACGCTGCTGCTCGGCGTTCCCGCCCAGGCCGGCGACGGGGACGGACGCACGATCACGCTCATCACCGACGAGGGCGAGACCTACGTCTGCCACTTCAGTGACGACGACAACATCCGCATGGTCAACAGCGACACCGGCGAGGAGATCTTCGAGATCGATCTCGTCGAGATAGAGGATACCATCTCGGAGGCCTTCGCCGAGTTCGAGGAGGCGTTCGAGGACATCGAGCTGGACATCCACTTCGATGGCGACGAGAACTTCCTGCGCATGGCGGCCGACGACGGCGAGGTCATCGTGGACATCGACGCCATCATCGAAGGCGTCTCGGAGGCCGTCGCCGCTCTGGGCGAGATCGACTTCGTGGACTCTCACCACCGCTTCCGGGCCGCCGCGGGGATGGAAGAGCTGGAGAACGAGCTCGACGCCCTACGCGAGGAAATGCGGGAGTTGAAGAAGGAGCTCAAGAAGGAGCGGCGCCGGGAAAGGCATTAGGCCAGGGGCAGCGCCATCAGCTCGGGCAGGCCGTCGATGATCCAATCGGCGGCCTGCAGTTCCTCGGGGGAGCCGAAGCCGTAACGGCAGCCGACGGTGCGCGCGCCGACGGCGTGCCCGGCCTCGATGTCGCCGGCCCGGTCGCCCACCACCACTGCCCGTCCGGGATTCTCCACCATGGCCACGATCATGTCGGCCTTGTCGCTCGCCAGGCGGCGCGACAGCGCCTCTTCGAGGCACAGTGCGTCGGCGAAGACCCTCTCGAGGCCGTGCCCCGCGATCACCGCGCGGAAATACACCGCGCCGGCGTTGGAAAAGAGCAGCAAACGATGGCGCTCCGACAGGAAGGCGAGGGTTTCGGCGGCCCCGGGGTAAAGGGCGGTCCGGCCGTCGCGGATCGCGGCGACCTCCGCCGCGGCGGTCAGGCGGCCGAAGGTGCGGGCGAACGCGCCGCGCCGGTCGCGCGGCACCGTTTCGGGGTCGAAGGCCCGGGCGAAGTACGCGTCCGAGGGCAGGCCCATGCAGGCGGCGAAGAGCTTGCGGTCGGGTTCGGCGGGGGGCAGGCCGTGGTGCCGGTAGGCGCCGGCGAGCCCGTCGGCGACGGCGTCCACCACGGCGGTGCGGCTATCCAGCAGGGTGCCGTCCATGTCGAAAAGGATGGTCGAGAGAGCCACTCAGGAGCACTCCCGGATCAGGCCGGCGACCTCGCCGGGTTCGGCGTGGCGTCCGGTGCTCTTCTTGGAATAGACCAGGTCGCCATCGACCGTGACCTCGAAGACGCCGCCGCCCGAGGGGATCAGCTCGACGTCGGCATCGAACTCGTCCCCGAGTTCCGCCGCCAGACTGGCGGCGATGGGGTCGTAGTTTCAAACCTTGCAGTATTCGATGGTCACCTTCATGGGGCGCCTCCTCGACCCGGATCATTCATGCCTGATCCGGCTCAGAATTCGATCAACAGCTTGGGCCAGGCGGCCAGCTTGGCCGCGAACGTGCCGGGTGCGAAATCGTCTATGTGCACGACGGTATCGTCGCCGCCGTCCAGGATCACCTCGTGGATGCGCTTCTGGATGCCGTTGGCCTTGTCCTCCAACAGGTTGCGCGTGACGACCCAGGTCTCGAAGATGCGCCGGCCGATCACGCTGTGCAGGGTGATGCCGTTGACGATCAGGCGGTCGAACTGCTGGATGTGGAAGTTGCCCTGCTTGAGCCCGAAGAGCACCACTTCGCCGCCGCGCCGGGTCGACTGGATGGCGTTGTTGACGCTGTTGTTGAAGCCGGCCATCTCCAGGGCCACGTCGACGCCGATGCCGCGGGCCTCGGCGCGCACCGCCTTCACCACGTCCTTGTCCGCCGCCCAGCCGTGCTTCGCGGTGCCGGACGGTTCCAGGGGAATCACCGCGTCGGCCCCGACCTTCAGCGCCATCTCGCGGTTCTTGGCCACGGGCTCGACGCCGACCACCTTGGTCGCCCCCAGGGCCTTGGCCACCATGATGACGAACAGGCCGATGGTGCCGCAGCCGAAGACACCCACGGTCTTGCCGCGCAGGTCGGCCTTCATGCAGGCGTGGACGGCGTTGCCGAAGGGCTCCTGGATGGCGGCGACCTTCAGCTTGATGAGCCGCTTGTTGGTGGGCCACAGGACCTTCGCCGGCAGCTTGATGTACTCGGCGAAGCAGCCGTCGCGGCTGATGCCGATGATGGTGTCGTTGGCACAGATGTGGGTCTGGCCGATCCGGCACTGGTGACAGGTGCCGCAGATGATGTGCGACTCGCTCGAGACGATGTCCTTGGGGCGGTAACCGTAGAGCGCCGGCACGCGCGAGCCGACCTCGACGATCTCGCCGACCAGCTCGTGGCCGATGATGCGCGTGGTGCGCCTCTCGCGCTTGAGGCTCTCGAAGATGTGCCCCTTGAAGGCCGTGCGGTGCCAGATGCCGCGGTCGCTGCCGCAAAAGCCCGCGTAGATCATTTTCACCACGACATTGCCGCCGTCGGCGGGGTCGGCGGCTTCGTCCAGGACGGGACGCGGCATCTCGCGTTTCGCGAAACCTTCGGTCTTGTCCCAGGGCATCGCCGACTTGTCGTATACGAGGGCTTGCATGGTGCGGGGCAACCTTCGACCTCCGGAAGGCGAGTGGTGACATGCGCCGACGGACGGGCCGGCGCCGCCGCTCCAAAGGTACAACGGCGGACAGGGGCGGGCAACCGCCTTGCCGGCCTCACATCCCGGCAGGCGGACGGCCGGGACGGGCCGGGGGAGGGGCTCGGACCGCGTCCCCGCGCGTTCCGCCGCCTCGGCCGTCAATTGATGGTTTCGTAATAGTCGTCCCCGAATCCCCAGCCGCTCTCGGTATCGTCGGCGTCGCGCCGCTCCTCCTCGTCGAGCAGGTCGTCCAGCGAGACCATGTCCGGTTCGCCGTTGCCGCGACTGCCGGACTCGTTATCCTCGGTCTCCACGAAGAGGTATTCGCCCGCGGCGGGTTCGCCGGCGGCCTCATCGCTGCCGTCAGCTTTCGACGCGAGTTCGCTCATCAGCCGCGCCAGCCCGCCGGGATGGACGGAAGAACCGCACTGGGTGCTGCGCTCCGCCGTGCCGGGCTTCTTGAAGGGCCTTGCGGGCGAATTGACGACGGTTGCGGGGTCGACCTTCTCCGCGCTGTCCTGCAGGTCCAGGTGGCGCAGGATGATCTCGTCCATCAGGTCGAAGTAGGCGCGGCTGCCGCTGGAGAGCCGGTCGTGGATGACGGTCGGCTTGCCATGGAGCGCCATTTCGGTCAGACGCGTGTTGCGCGGTATGGAGCAGTCGAAGAGGTGACCGTCGTAGTCGGTGTCGAGTCTCGTCGCCACCTGGCGGCTCATGCGCGTGCGGTGGTCCGTCATGGTCATGAACAGCCCTTCCAGGGAGAGCCCTAGCCGGTGGGCCTGCCGGTAATCCTCGATGAAGTTCATCAGGCGGGCCAGGGTGTCGCGGCACAGCTCCTCGGCCTGCACGGGTACGAGATAGCTGTCCGTGGCGAGCAGCGAGGCGCGGGTCTCGGGTCCGAAGCCGGGAGGGCAGTCGATGAGGATGGTGTCGAATTCGGCGCGGGCTTCATGGACGGCCGCGGCGAAGGCCTCGGCCTGATGCGTCATGAGGTCCTTGTACTGCTCCTCCTCGGCCAGGGTCCAGGCGTCGGGCGCCACCAGGTGCAGGTTCCCGAGGTCGGTGGGGTGCATCACCTGGGTCAGGGGCATGCCGGAGATGATGACCTCGCGCAAGCCGCCGCGCAGCTCCTGCGGGCCGTAGCCCAGGCTGCGCGACACGCCGCAGGACGGGTCGGTGCCGAGCACGAGCGTACGGTGTCCGCTCAGGGCGAAACAGGCGCCCAGATTGACGGCCGAGGTGGTCTTGCCCACGCCGCCCTTCTGGCTGACCAGGCTGATCACGTGGGCGCAGGGGAGGCTCCAGGCGTTGAGGCCGGCGTCGTGTGCGGCATGGGCGTCGTCGTGATGAGGGTCCTGCATGGTGCTCCTTCGGGTTGCAGTTCTGGTGCGGCCTCAGCAGAGATCGATGACCTTCTTGACCAGTTTCTCGACTCCGTCGAAAACCTCCGAGATGCGGCCGGCCAGCATGTATGCCGGAGTGCTCACGACGCGGTTCGCCTCGTCCACCACGATCTCGTCGACGTCGGCCGTGACGTGAGTGGCGCCGGCGGCTTCCAGGGCCGCCGCTGTTCCGGGGTCCGAACCGATCGTGAGCTTGACATGCCCGCCCAGGACCTTCGCGACCAGCGCGGGCGCGATGCACATCGCCCCGACGACCTTGCCCTTGGCGTGCATGTCGGCGATGAAGGCGGCGACCGCTCCGTTGACGGTACAGTCGGCTCCGGACGTCGCGAAGGTGCAGAGGTTCTTCGCCGCCCCGAAACCGCCGGGCAGGATGACGGCGTCGAAGTCGCGCGCGTCCAGGTCGGCTACGTCCGCCACCGGCCCGCGCGCGATGCGGGCCGACTCGATCCGGATGTCTCGCGTCTCGCCCGCGACGGGCTCGCCGGCCTGATGGTCGACGACGTGCATCTGGGCGCCGGTGGGAGCGGCGATCGTCACGTCGGCGCCGGCCCTGTCCAGCGCCAGCAGGGTGGCGGTGGCCTCGTGGATCTCGGAGCCGTCGAACACGCCACACCCGCTCAAAATCACAGCTATGCGAGACATTTTCGGATACCCCCCTGTAAGGCCAGATGCGGATTGTGGTGCCGGTTGGCCGGAATGTCAACCCTGGTCGGCGCTTTCCTTGCACGGCCAGATTATTACTTGGCCCGGTGGGGATGGGTATTAGATTTGGCAGGTCCTCAGTCGCCGCCTGTCCGGGGGAGATGAGATGTCCAAGGTCGCCATCGGCGGAATGCTCGAAACCACCAACCTGGTGCTGATCAGGGTGCTCGGCGTCCGCAGGGGACCGGGCGTGGCGGGCTTGACCCTCTCCACGCTGGGCAAGCACGGCATCAACGTGCTCTGCATCGTCTCCTCCTCCGACGTCAACAACCGCGAGAACATGACCCTGGCCGTGGGCAAGGACGCCCTGGACCAGTCCCTGGGTCTGCTGCAGTCCATCAAGGAGGAGATCGAGGCGGAGCGCATAGAGGTCCAGCGCAACTGCTGC
Source organism: bacterium (assembly GCA_018814885.1). Taxonomy (NCBI): domain Bacteria; species bacterium. Next base: position 15,880 of record JAHIYU010000136.1, read on the forward strand.
TTCTTCTCCATCTACGGTCCGCACTTCAGCGAGCGGCCTTCGATCGCCGGTCTCATATTCGACGCCCTGGCCGAGGCCGGCATAGACATCTATGCCATCAGCACTTCGGTCTCCACGGTCTCCTGCGTCATCGATCAGGGCGACCTCGAAAAGGCGCGCCGGCAGATCCGCGACACTTTCCTGCTGCCCTAATAGCTGAAACTGCTGCCGCCGATGAATTCCCGCAACAGGGACGTGGGCGGCACGAGCCGGGCGTCTATCGGCAGGTGTAGGGCCAGGAAGTCCAGCAGGGCCCTGGCGCTCCCGTAGGCCGGATCCTCGGGGGGCACCGCGGCCAGCCGCGGCTGCGCCCACATCTTCAGCACTCCCAGTTCGTAGGCCAGCCCCGTGTTGAAGAAGACGTCGGCGTTCTGCTGGTAGGGAAAGATGTGCTTGTGCTCCCCCTCGCGCACGCTCCGCCAGCGCTGGAGGGTGACGCCGGCCGTATAGCCGCGGAACTGGGCGTCGCGAACGATACGGCGGTAGAGCCGGGTCAGGCGTGTCGGCATGTAGGTGATATCGTCTATGTTTGCGTGGCAGAGGGCGGAGACGTAGACGCGCAGGCATTGCCGCCGGTCCACGCCTTCGGCCATCGCCGGGTTGAGGGCGTGGATCCCCTCCACGATCAGGGGCGCTCCCGGCTCCAACCGCGTCGGTTCGCTCTGCAGCGTGGAGGTGCCGGTGGAGAAATCGTAGCGCGGCAGGCGGACCTCCCGGCCGGCCAGCAGGGCGGACAGGTGCTCGTTCAGCAGCTCGAGCCTGAGCGCCTCCAGGGTCTCGTAGTCGAGATTGCCGCCCTCGTCGCGCGGCGTGTGCCGGCGGTCCACGAAATAGTTGTCCAGGGACAGGGCGAAGGGTTTCAGGCGCATCACGCGCAAATGGAGAGCCAGCCGCTTGGCGAAGGTCGTCTTGCCGCTGCTCGATGGTCCGGCGATCAGTACGAGCCGTCCTTGTGCGGACAGCTCCGCGACGCGGCCGGCGATCGCCACGAGCGCCTGCTCGTGGCGCGTCTCGCAGATGCTGATGAGCCGCTTGGTGCGGGCCTGCTCCACGAGCTGGTTGATCGATCCCAGATCGGCGATGCCCTGGTGCTCGGTCCAGCGCGAGTAGTCGAGCATGGTGTCGAACAGCTTGGGCTGGGGGAGATACGCGGTCGGAGTGGACGGATCCCCCGCCAGGCCGGGCAGCAACACGAAACCGGGCGGCTCCAGTTGCAGGGCGAAGGACTTGAGCATGCCGGTCGAGGGCAGGTGAAGGTTCTGGAAGAGCAGCCGGCTGCCCTCGACGCGGTTGAAGGTGGCCGAACCGGACAGCACGTGGCGCGCCGCGAGCCGACTGTATTCGCGCGTTGAATCCCGTAGCATCCTGATCAGCGTCCGCTGGCCGTACATGCGCGGCGTGAAGACCAGATCCCGCTCGATGATCGCGCGCATGCGGTCCTCCACGCCCGCCAGTTCCGCCGCCGTGACCTTGGTGCCGCGTCGCAGGCGGCAGAACATGCCGCCGCCGTAGGAAAAATCGATGAACAGTGAATTGTCGGGAAACATCTCGTCGCACGCCATGGCGAGCACCGAGCACAGGGTGCGCTCGGTGGTCGAATGGCTCTTGGGGTGTGAGAGATGCATCAGGCCCACGTTCTCGCCGCCCCAGAGCGGTTCGTGGAGACTCGTGCGCTGTCCGTTGACGACGCCGATCACCACGGGATCGCCGTTGCCGTCCGCAGCGAGGCCGTGGTTGGCCAGCACTTCGCTGAGGGGAGAGCCGGGTATCGTGAAGACCTTGCGCCCCTCTATGGTGACGTCGACCGTGCCGTCGTTCATGCGCATCCTCCTGCAGACCGGTTGACGGCGATCTTAGCTGTTGTCCCGGGGACTGTCTACGCATCCGCGTTCGTATCCGTCGCCTTCTTCTCCTTCTTCTCCTTCTCGACGGTCCGCCGCGAGTCCGTGGCGTAGAACCCCGCTCCCTTGAAGGAGATGCCGATGCCGCCGCTGATCAGCTTCTCCACCTTGCCGCGGCAGAGGGGACATCTGCGGCGCGGCCGGTCGTGGATCGACTGGAGGAGCTCGAAGCCGTGGCCGCACTTGGTGCATTCGTATTCGTATGTCGGCATGGCGTTTCCCGGGAAAAGATGTGAATGACAGGCGGCTTGACAATATGGTCGATGATGCCCGACGCTGCAACCCCGGTTTCGGCCGGCCGCAGCCGCGGGCCGCATGAAATTTTCGTTGGTGAGTTGTCTATCCGGCGCACCGACCCTATACTCCCCCCGCACGGAGAGAACTCAGACCAAAGGAAGGCTCTCATGTCAGTCAAGCTAGGAATAATGGGTTTCGGCAGGCTGGGCCGGAACATGTTCCGGATCGGACACAACGAACCCGACTTGACGTTCGCTGCCGTCAGCGACATCGCAGACGTGGAGACGCTCGCCTACCTGCTCAAGAACACCACCGTTGAGGGCGTGTTCGAGGGCGAACTGGAGCAGAAGGGTCACTACCTGATGTCCGAGCGGCAATGCACCCGCGTGGTGCACGGCTCGCGCCCCGGCGACATACCCTGGGACGTGCTCGGCGTCGAGATCGTGATCGAGGCGACCGGCATGTTCCGCACGAGGCAGCAGCTGCAGAAGCACCTCGAATCCGGTGCCAAGGCCGTGATCCTGTCGACGCCGCCGCTCGGCGAGATCGACCGCATGGTCATCAACGGCGTCAACGACGGCGACCTGACATCCGACGACCGCATCATCTCCAACGGCAGCAGCAGCTGCCACGCGCTGGCGTTGACCCTGAAGGTGCTGAACGAGAAGGTCGGCGTGCGCCGCGCCGCCATGACCACCGTGCACGCCTACACCAGCGACCAGCAGCTCAGCGACAGCGCCAGCGGCAATCTGCGCTGGAGCCGCTCGGCGGCCCAGAACATCATTCCCAACACCAGCTGGGCGGCGGGCGCCGTGATGGACCTGATGCCCGAGCTGAAGGGCAAGATCAGCGGCATGGCGCTCAACGTGCCGGTGCCGGCGGGCTCCAACATCGATCTCGTGGTGGAACTGGAGAAGCCCCTGACCGCCGCGGAGTACAACGCCATCTTCGCCGAGGCCGCCGCGGGCAAGTACAACGGCCTGCTGGGATACACCGACGAGCCGATCGTCTCGAGCGACATCATCGGCAATCCCTGTTCTGGCGTGCTCGACGCGCAGGCCACCATCTCGCTGAACAACGGTCTGATCAAGAGCATCATCTGGTACGACAACGGCTGGGCCTATGCCTACAGATTGCTGGATACCGCCCGCAAGATGGCCGGTCTGATCCGCTCCCGGGAGGTCATGTCATGAGAGTCGGCATTAACGGATTCGGACGCATCGGACGCGCGGTCTTCCGGCTGCTGAACAGCAAGGAGGGCGTCGAGGTCGTGGCCATCAACGATCTCGCGGATTCCGAGGCCCTCGCCTACCTGCTGCGGCACGATACCGTCATGGGCCCGTTCAGGGGCATGGCGGAGATGGAGGGCGACGTCATGGTCACCCGCCACCAGCGGGTGAAGATGACCGAGATCCCCGATCCCACCAAGCTGGAGTGGGGCAAGATGGGTGTCGACTTCGTGGTCGAGGCCACCGGGCGCTTCCGCAAGAGGGACGAGATCCATCGGCATATCGAGGCCGGCGCCAAGAAGGTACTGCTGACCGTGCCCGCCAAGGACGAGATCGATGCGACCATCGTCATGGGCGTCAACGAGGAGGATCTCAAGCCCGAGCACGAGATCGTCTCCAACGCCTCCTGCACCACCAACTGCCTGGCGCCCCTGGCCTATGTGCTGGACAAGGAGTTCGGCATCGAGTACGGGCTGATGACCACCGTCCACGCCTACACCAACGACCAGCGCCTGGCGGACGTGCCCCATTCGGACTGGCGCCGCTCGCGGGCGGCCGCGGAAAACACGATTCCCACGACCACCGGTGCGGCCCGTGCGGTGGGCAAGGTGCTGCCCAACCTGAAGGGCAAGCTCGACGGCATGGCCATGCGCGTGCCCGTGCCCGACGGTTCGGTCGTGGACCTCGTGACGATCATGTCCAACGACGTGACGCCAGATCAGGTGCGCGAGGCCGTGCGCGACCACGCCAACAGCGACCGGCTGCGTTCCATCCTGAAGTACTCCCAGGCCCACCTGGTCTCCAGCGACATCGTCGGCGATCCCCATTCGTCGATCTTCGACAGCGAGTACACCAGCGTCGTCGAGGGCAACATGCTCAAGACGCTGTCCTGGTACGACAACGAGTGGGGCTATTCCAACCGCGTGGTGGATCTGCTGGCGAAGATGGACGCCATGGGTTCCTGACCGCAATCCGGCCGACCGCAGGAGAGACCGCACCGGTCTCTCCTGCGCTTTCCCGCTCTTGTCGCGATCGGGGGAGATGATCAATCCGGGCGGGCTCTGATCGTCGACAGGATCGCGGCTCGGAAAGGAACCGTCGCTTGAGGGACTGGAGTGCAAGCCTCTTCAGATCGTTCCGGGGCAGGTACCGCCGGCTGCTGATGATCGTCGTGTTGAACGTGCCGGTTGTCTGCGCGATCATGGCGCGCAACCTCGAGGGCGTGGATTTCACCGGCCTGACGGGACTCTACGCGGTCTGCGTCATGGCCGGCTACTACATGCTGCCGATGCTTCTCGTCACCACCCTCGTGCACCTGCTGCTCATCGCCGCGGGCCGGCTCGCTGCTTTCGTCAACGGAGCGCTCATCGCCGTCTTCGTCTTCTACCTGCTGCTGGACACCTTCGTCTACGACCTGGTCAAGTTCCACATCGACCTGTTCTGGCTCGACTACATCATCGAGGACTACGAGGGCCTGGGGTTGCCCGAGTCGACACTCTACACGGCCCTGGCCGGGTTCGCCGCCGTGGTGGCGCTCGAGGTCGGGATCCACCTGCTCGCGCGCCGGATCAGGCCGGGGATCCGCCTGGCCGCGGCGGCGACGGCGCTGCTGGTCGCGGCCTTCGCCGTCAGCCAGGTCATGCACATCGCCGCCTACGAGCGCAACGACAGCCGGGTCACCAGCCTCACGCCGCATTTCCCGCTCTACGTGCCTTTCACCTCGCACCGCAACGCCGTCAAGTACGGGGACCTGCTGCCCATCGGCGAGGACGCGCCGGCGGCGGCCGAGGGTGAGTCCGCCCACAGGTCCCTGCACTATCCGCTGGGGGAGGTCGCGTACGCGGCGCCGCCGGGCGGCGCACCGCCCAATTTCCTCTTCATCCTGCTCGAAAGCTGGCGCTTCGACGTGATGGACGAGACCGTCTCTCCCCGCATGGCGGCCCTGGCGCGCCGGTCGCAGGTCTTCACCCGGCATCTCAGCTCCGGCAACCAGACCACCTGCGGCATCTTCAGCCTGTTCTACGGGCTGCATCCCACATACTGGCCGGCGGTCAAGGCCAACGCCACCTCGATCGACAACCCCGTGCTGATCGATGCGCTCGTGGCGAACGACTACACCTTCGGCATCTTCGCCCGGTCGAAGTTCCGGCGCCACAAGATCGCGGACACGATCTTCCGGGGCATGACGATCACCGAGGATTTCGGCGGCCGTACCGTCCAGGACTTCGATGCGACGATGAACGAGCAGGCGATCGCCTTCATGGATGAGCAGTCCGACCAGGGGAATCCGTACTTCTGCTTCATCTTCTACAAGTCGAGCCATTTCAATTACTGCTATCCTGAAGAGCACCGGATCTTCCAGCCCTCGCGGAACATGAAGATGGGCTTCGTGAACGAGAAGACGGACCCCGGGCCCTACCTGAACGACTACTGCAACGCCGTGCACTACGTGGACGCGCTCCTCGGCGACATCCTGGACCGTCTCGAGGCCAGGGGAGAGCTGGACGACACCGTGATCGTCCTGACCACCGATCACGGCGAGGCCTTCAACGACAACCGGTCCAATTCCTGGGGCCACGGCAGCAGCTATACCCAGTACCAGATCCGGGTGCCGCTGATCCTCCACCTGCCGGGGCGCGAGCCGCGCCGGATCGAGCGCCGGACGTGCCACATCGATCTGCCCGGCACGCTGCTGCAGGAAATCTTCGGCTGCACGACCGACGACTCTCTCTACACCAACGGCCGCAACCTCTTCACGGGCGAAGACACGGTGCGCCCGTTAGTCATCGGCAGCTACTTTAATCACGCCTTCGTCATCGAGGACGACGTCTACGAGATCTTCCCCATGTACACCCGCAAGTACAAGCTGCACGATGTGAACCGGAAGGCGTCGCCGCCGCCCACCGGTCTGCTGAGGGTGGTCATGGAGGAGATGAACCGCTTCTACGGCGCGGCCGGAGACGGCGCGCCGCTGCTGGCCGCGGACGGGCCGTGAGCGGTCCCCGCCGCCTCCGGCTGCCCCGCGCCGATCACCGGGGAAGCGCGATCACGCCAGTTGTGGTATAATTGGGCCTAACCCAGCGTCGAAACACCGCGGAGGACAAATGTGAGGATCCTGCTTCCCGTGATCGCGATATTGCTCGCTGCCGCGGCCGCAACCGCCGCCCACGAAGATCCGCAGCCCCGGCCCCTGGACGGCTTCGAAGCGGAAGCCAGGTTCATCTGCGCCTACGGCAACCAGACCACCGCCACGGCCTACGAGGGCTGGTGGGGGGGCGACGAGACGTACGCCCGCCTGATCTCGCCCCAGATCGAGCCCTGCGAGTGCGATATCGGCTTCACCATCCGCTCTGTCAACATGATGCTGGGCCTCGACGCCAGCGCCGATCTCAGGGTCGTCTCGCGCCTGCTGGAAGCCGACTGGAACGGCAGCTGCTGGCAGCCGGGAGCCACGCTGGCCTTCTCGCCCGTCCACATCATCGACTACATCGCATTGTTCGGGTACTACCAGATCTCGATCCCCTGCGATTTCCCCTGCGCGTCGCTGGACGAGCCCTACTTCATCACCGTGGACTTCATCGGCGGGACCGCGGACCGGGTCAACATCGTCGGCGGCGGCGCCGCCGAGCCGTGCACCAGCTACAACGACTGGGGCGGCGGCTGGTTCGACCTGATCTCGGACATCGGTTTCTTCGATGAACTGACCATGTGGGCCGAGAGCGAATGCTGCTACGAGCCCATCGGAACCGACGCCTCTAGCTGGGGCGAGGTCAAATCACTCTACCGTTGACACCTTCAGGGAGTTTCCCGATGCCTGTTCTTCGCGCGCCGTGCCGGCACCGCTTCGTCCCGTTCCTGACCGTGGGCCTGCTCGCGACGTTCCTCGGGACGTTCGCGGCCCTGGCGGCTCCGCCGCAGCCCGCCGACGATCCCGGCGACGAGCCCTTCCCCCACCGCCGCGCCGAGGCCGAGCGCAAGGCCGCCCTGCACGCGGGGCTGGCCAAGGCGGTCCAGCAGCGCACGGCCAACCAGGATCTCTACGACGTGATCCACTACGACCTGGATCTGGACCTGGACCCCGGTCCGGACATCCTGACGGGCGTCGTAACCACCACGGCCCTCGTGACCGGCACCTCGCTCGCCGAGATCGACCTGGATCTCGCCGCGCACATGAGCATCACCTCGGTCATCGCCGGGGGAGCGCCGGCGAACTGGGTGCGCGCCGGGGACCTGGTGACCGTCTCGCTCAGCCGCGCCTTCGTCACCGGCGAGACGGTTTCGGTCACCGTCTTCTACAGCGGCGATCCCAGCGGCGACTACTTCGGCTGGGATTCGGCCGACGGCCAGGACATGATCTGGACCCTCAGCGAACCCTTCGGGGCGCGCGAGTGGTGGCCCTGCAAGGACCTGAACATCGACAAGGCCGATTCGGTGGACATCCGCGTGACCGTGCCCGACAACCTGATCGTGGCCAGCAACGGACGGCTCGTCTCGAACGTCGACAACGGCGCCACCCGCACCTTCCACTGGCACTCCGACTACCCGATCGTGACCTACCTGGTGTCGCTGGCGATCCACCCGTACACCACCTTCTCGCACTGGTACACGCCCCTGGGCGGGGGCGACCCCATGGAGGTGCAGTACTACGTCTACGCCAGCCACTACAGCTCCGTGCAGGCCACCTACGGCCTGACCGTGCCCATGATCGAGACCTTCGCCCAGGGCTTCGGCGAGTATCCCTTCGTGGACGAGAAGTACGGCCACGCCGAGTTCGTCTGGGGCGGCGGCATGGAACATCAGACCCTCACCAGTCTCGGCGGCTGGTCCGAGGACCTGATCAGCCACGAGCTGTCGCACCAGTGGTGGGGCGACATGATCACCTGCGCCGATTTCCACCACATCTGGCTCAACGAGGGATTCGCGACCTGGTGCGAGGCCTACTGGAAGGAGCAGACCGCGGGCGTCGGCACCTACCGGGCCTACATGGACGCCGCCGCCTACTACGGCCCCGGCACCGTCATCGTGGAGGATCTCAGCGATTTCTGGGGGATCTTCGACAGCAACCTGAGCTACAACAAGGGCTCGTGGATCGTGCACATGCTGCGCGGCGTGATGGGCGACACCGACTTCTTCGCGGGCCTGGCGGACTACCGCGCCCAGCTCGGCTACGGCACCGCCACCACCGAGCAGTTCCGCGACATCATGGAGGCGGCGAGCGGTCTCGAGCTGGACGCCTTCTTCCAGCAGTGGATCTACGGCGAGTACCTGCCGACCTACCTCTACGGCTGGACGACCGCGCCCGGCGAGGTGTCGGTCACCATTGAGCAGATCCAGACGGGCGCGGGCCTGTTCACCATGCCGATCGTCCTGCGCGTGACGACCGACCAGGGCGTCTACGATTTCACCGTGCAGAACAGCCTGGCGCTCGAGACCTACGGTCTGACCGTGCCCGGCGCCCCCCAGTCGGTGCTGCTCGACCCCGACGGCTGGATCCTCAAGCGCACCGAGACCGCCTATCCCGAACCGAGCTTCGACGCCGGCCTGCTGGTGGTCAACGGCGTCGACTGGAGCACCTACGGCGCGGAGATCACCGGCGCATACGCCGACAGCATCTTCTGGGGCGACCACGACATCACGTTCTGGGACACCTTCAACGAACCGGCCGGCGGCTATCCCGCCGCCCTGCCCGCGCCGGCCGGACACGGCCCCGTGCCCGGCGCGTTGCTCGCGAGCCATTCGGCCGTGGTCTGGGTGGGCAACAACTACAACGGCGACCTGAACGACTGGCAGGACACGCCGATCATCGAGTACCTGGAATCGGGCGGCAACCTGCTGCTGCTCGGCCGCATGATGAGCGACTTCACGGCCGGCGACCTCGACGCCTACACGGGGATCTCCTGGGCGGAGACCGGCGCGTCGCTGGGCAACTGCGTCTCGGTCCATCCCGACCTGATCGACATCCCGCTGACCGGCACCCAGAACTGGATCGACGTGTTCTGGCCCACGGGGCTGCCGGCCCGCACGACGCCGCTGTTCCTGGACACCGTCGGTTTCGGCGGCGACCGCGGCGCCGGTGCCTATACCGTGCCCGTGGCCGGCGGCACGCATCGCGAGGACGGCGGGCGCCTCGTGTTGATCTGCGGACGGCCCTACCGCATGAACCACGCCGCCCTGCGCGCCGACGTGCAGACCATCCTGGACGGTTTCTTCGGCGAGCCCTACTCTCCGCCGACCGCCGTCGGCGACGGCGGGACGCCGGACAGGCCGCGCCTGCTGTCCATCCGGCCGAATCCCTTCAACCCGCGCACGGTGATACCCTTCTCCCTGCCGCGGGGGGAGGAGATCGAACTGTCGGTCTACGACGCCGCGGGACGCCTGGTGCGCACCCTGCTGCGGGGCGAGCTGCCGGCCGGCGATCACGAGGCGGCCTGGCACGGGCAAGACGAGCGCGGTCGCGCCGTCGCGTCCGGCGCCTATTTCGCCCGCCTGCGTACGTCCCGGGGCGTCGAGGTGAAGGCGATGTCTCTGGTTCGCTAGGCTAGGAGCGTCATGCGCCGTCTCGCGATCATCTGTCTGGTCCTGGCCGCCGCGATCGCCCCCCAGATCGCGGCGGCCGCGTCTACCGGAACCCCGTCGCGCGAGCATGCCCCCGCGCGTATTGTCTCCATGGCGCCGAGCATCACGGAACTGCTCTTCGCCCTGGGCGTGGGCGAGCGCGTGGTCGGCGTCACCGACTGGTGCCGCCATCCCGCCGAGGTCCGCGACCTGCCGCGCATCGGCGGCCACGTGGATCCCAATCTCGAAGCCGTCGTGGCGCTGCGGCCCGATCTGGTGGTGGTCGA